>CAMNEA010000005.1 GCA_946536145.1 uncultured Butyrivibrio sp. | reverse complement strand
TCGTTGAAGTGAGTCAAACTGTAACGTCCCCAATGACTCAACGAAGTGAGTCAAACTGTAACGTCCCCACTGACTCATAACTGTAACGTCCCCACTGACTCATTCAAATTCAATCTCCCTGACCGTGATCACACCCCCGCCGCGCTTCTGGATCTCAAATGAATACTTTCCTTTGCGCTCGCCGTCAAAGCTGACACTGTGCTCAGAAGGATCAAGCGGCAGAGTGCTCATAAGCTCGCCGTTTCTATATACTCCAAGCACCGCTTCTGTTCCATCAGAACCGTCAAGGTCATAGTTCAGTGTGCAGCAAAAAGCTCTTCCAGGCTCAAACTCAGGGCTTGAGAGCACTGTACCTTCAGATACGCTGAAGAGATAGCCTGTCACACCTATATCTCCCTGATACTCATACCCCGGAGATACGGGCAGATCAATTGTTTTGCTGTCCTTAAATAAAAAGGTTCCACCGTCCATAGGAGAATAGTCGCAGATCATTATGTCATATCTTCCGATATGGTCAACCACCTCATAGTTGTCGGTAATGAAGCTGCTGAGTGTCCCCATTCCCTCATCGGAAACCGCGATGAGGTTCCTGTCTTCAAATCTCGATTTATCGAGCTCTGTAATATATCCGTCGTAGCTTACGATCTCCCTGGTCTGTCCCTTATAGGTGACATAACTGTGTGATGTATCGTACAGCCGCATTATCTCGGCATCTTCGATCACATTGACAAAAAAGACCGTTGATACCCCGTATCTGTCCGCGCACTCCTTAATGCTTCTGCAAAAATCCTCGTCCAGATAATAGTTCTCCAGATTCCTGTGAGCGAAATACATAGGAGCATTGTAGGTGATGTTTGCAATCAGCAGACAGCCGTACATGACCGTTACAAGGACCGTAAAGCACCTGCTAAGGAGCCTTATCTTCGAAAGATTATTCTCGATCATCAGCACCGCGCAGACGATCAGAGGGAAGAAACCGATAAGATGATAGCGGCTCTTTGAAACGGTGATCAGCAGTATAAAAGAGTTAAAGATAAAGACAGAGATTGCGCAGGAAGATACAGCCGAACGAAGTGTTGACTCTTTTTCCCTTCCGCTTATGAGTCCGAAGCCGAAGGCGCCTGGAATAAAAGCCAGCCCCATACAGATCATCACCAGAATAAGCCACTTCATACCGCCCGCGACACCAAGAAAAGACGTTGCATCTATCATCTCCCTGACCACGGGATCGATGACCTTTACGAACGTATCTGCAACCTCCCCGAAAGCTTCGAGAAATCCCATGTCGTGGCGAAGCTTCATAAGGTTGGAGTTAAAAGAGTGCATCTCAAGTCCCGCCGCGCTGTGAAGGATGGCGCCGATAAAGGTCACTCCGAATACGCATCCCCCGTGAAGGATGAGTCTTTTTTTATCCAGTTCATTCTTAAATAGCGTGATGACCATGCATGTAACAAAAACCGGTATCAGACCGCACAGGAACACATAGATACCGCTTGAAAAAACAGTAAGAAAATACAGTCCGTAAAAGAGTACGCAATCGACAATGCTCCTCTTGTCCCCCTCCTTTTTGGAAGAAAACAGAACCGCTAGGAAAAGAAGCGGCAGCACAGCCTTGTAGACATACTGGGAACCGTTGAAAAACAGCATATTTGCATAGCTGAGCATTCCAAAGTCGTAGGCTGCAAGCGCCATGCACATCCCCATTAAGATGTACTCTTTTCCTGCTCCCGCAATGCCCAGCACTCTGTAAAAGACATATCCGATAAGAATCGCGTTTAAGATGTTTACTATTCCAAACGACAGATAGATATTGCCGCTAATCAGGTAGAGAAAAACCGCCGGGAAAAGAGATGTATCAAACTCACCCGTTGTGGGATAAAACCAGTTATCAAGCAGCAGCTTTTTGTTTCTGGCTATCTCCATTGTATGGGTAAGCATCCCGGAGAAATCCTCATCTATCGTATCTCCCAGGTGAAACAGATTGATATACACAATAAATATGAACTGCGCAGCTAAAAGCGCAAACATAAGAAGCGCCGGCCACCGGTCCTTCAGATCAAATTTTCCTTTTTGAAATTTAAAATCCATATTCTCCCCCGATATCAAACAACATTATATCCCAAGTCAAAAACTCAGAATGCATAAAAAACAACAAGTCCTCCCAGGATAAGCAGCATGCCCGCAATCTTGCGTGCCGTTATCTTTTCATTAAAAATGATCCTGGACAAAAACATCACCAGGATGTACGCGATGGGCTCCATGATCACAACGCCCATGTATCCAAGTCCCTCAAAACAGAAGATCACAATGACCATCGACACCGCAAGGAGCGCGTATCCGCCGATCACCAGCGCATTCAGGTACTCCCTGATAAAAGAGGAGTGTTTATTCCCTGCGCTCTTTTTCAGTAGTATCTGAGCCGATGCGGCGAGCACCTGTGCAAAGACCATAAGCCAGAAAGAAGTGTTCATCACAGCTTGCCACCTCCTTCTTGCGTCTCTTTACTGTTTGCTCCGCCCTCGCCCATGTTCATGACAATGACGCCTGCCATGACCAGAAGAACGCCGATAACTTTGGCAGTCGTGATCCCCTGCCTGAATATCAGATGGCTCCAGAGCATCGACCACAGAAGTCCCATCGCCTTGTTGGCATAGGCTATTGATAGCTGGAAGTGCTTGATCGCCTGCTGCCACAGGAGTGCGTATATCCCGAGCACCACGAATTCAAGGCCAAAGAAAAAGATATATCCCGGCGAAAGAAACGCGTTCTGTGAAGCAAACTTGGCGCAGACAGTGTCCAGTGAATACACCAGAACAGCTATCTGCAAAAACAGAAAATTCCCTAGTACACTTTTCTTTTTCAAATCATTTATCTCCGTAAATAGCAGTGACGAAATGCTCTGCCATATGCTCGTTGCAGGCAGCATTTACATGGATATTGTCAAGCATCCACTCGTCGCTGTTGTCCTCGTGGATAGTTCCGTAGTAGTTGTCTATAAAGGACGCGCCCGTAGCTCCCGACACATCGATCATAAACTGCAGATAGGTCGTGAGCTTGCCGTTTCCAAAGTCATACCTGTCCCCGCACACGAGCGCACCCGTCGAGTCGTAGGCATAGCACATGGGAAAAGACATGCACACGATCCTTATAAACGGATATTTCTCCTGCAGCATCCTGATGCCGCTGCCAAGCGCGCCTCTGTAGGTTATTGGATCATCCTCATTGTCGGGATTCATCCCTATCCTTCGGTTTATATAGTCCCTTGCGTCATAAAAGATGACAATGGTATCAACCTTATCCATATTGAGCTCTTTCAGCGTCTCTGTACCCTGATCATAGGCATAGTCCTCAAAGTTTACCGAAGCCGACTCCATCCACGAAAAATCCCGCTCTGCTACTGACCTTGCCACGTTAAAAAAGCTGAAGGCATCGAGGTCATTACTCGTATCCCCCGGAGCGTTCTTAAGCGCAACGGTAGATTCGGGAAATCCTGCCTTTATGCAGTCCGCTCCAAGCTTCTTCGCAATCTTTTCAACAACGCCGTCCTCGTTTGAATAGTAGGTCAGGATATCATTTCCCAGGAAAAGAATCGTCTCCTTACCATCATCTTCGTGCATTGCCTTCCTGTCGGGAGGAAGAAGGAATACCTGGTCAAGGATCTCCACATCAAATTCCTCCTCGGTGTCTTCCTCAGTCCTGGCAGTCCCCATATTCCACACGATCAGCTTATATGCTGAAAATACGACCACAATGGCGATAACGGCAAGCAGGCACAGATAAGCCCACGATGGTATCCCCGAATCTCTTTTAACTCTTTTTCTCATCATCATCCTCACATTTATCCTGTTATGATCAGTTTAGTAGTCAGTCTCAAAAAGCGTCTCAAAGTCAAAGCCCTCAACGATCTGACGCATCCTTTGCAGCTTATTTTCCATGTCCTCATGGGATCTTACCCGGTACGTATCATCTGCAAAGCACTCCACCATAAATCTGTTGATCTCCGGCTTATAATGGGAGTAATCAGCGTAGTTGTTGAGATCCGTCACTTCATCCATTGTCTGGAAGTAGAACAGGTGAACGTTATCATACTCAAGGAGCGCGTCAGCGACGTACTGATACTGGGCAAAGGCAGCCTCATAAAAGCCCTCCTGCTTTAAATTATGCCAGTACAGAATAGAGTACGGCGGGAAAAAGAAATAAAACTGCACATCCGGGTTGTCCCTGACGAAGGGCAGAATATTCTTTTCAAGGTTCGCCTTCGTGGCGGGGAGCACGTCATCCGCGGTATAAGTGACATCGGATTTTGCCGGCTCTTCATAGGTGTGCATGACCCATTGGATGTTGTAGTAGTCCGGTGTCCACCAGCTGGCGTAGATCTCGGAGAGGTCTGACCCCTTCCTCTGGATGAGCGGGCGCATTATATACTGGAGCAGCACATCCTTGTTGAGCACATAGCTCACATCGTTAAAGATGTTGTCATCGTAGAGGTACCCCGGAAGCGGGTACTTGGTCTCATCCGTGCCCGCCGTGATCGTTGGGATGTCCATGGCAAAAAACACGGCTCCCATGTCCCGGGCTTTCCTGGCATTAGTATCCCTGTCGAACACGATGGAGAGGATGTTGTAGTCATCCTTCGGGTAGGCTCCGCTGTAGCTTAGCTTGACCGTATCATATCCCAGAAGCTCCTTAAAGTCATCCGTATCGAAGTTCACGGTCATGGACGATCCTATTATGCAGCCGTTGTAGTCCATGTTGCTCGCCATCCCCGGGTTCTGGCTTAGCTGGTTGTCGACAATGTAGGGAAAGCCGGGGAGCGGTCTGTGATAGTGGAAAAAGGGATCCACATACGCGATCACCGCCGCAACAGCGGAAAGCGAAAGCAACAGAAGCGCTATCAGGCCCAGCAGAAGATTTCTGTATTTGATTGTCTTTTTCTCAGTATTATTCATCAAACATCCTGCCACAAGGTTTGTTATTATCAGGCCTTAACTCCTCTTTTCATCACCTGCCATACCAGTGTAACGGCTCCTCCAATGACCATGGATGCCGCGCAGTACAGAAGTGATACGCCAAATAGAGACTTCCCCTCGGGAACCATCCCGTAAAACAAAGGTTTTAGAAGTGTTCCGATAATCGGGTCAAGAAGATATATCCCAAAGGTGAGCCGTCCTGCCGCGCAAACAGCCCTCTGCAGCGCATCCGCAGGTTCACGGACAGTCAGAAGGTACTTTATGATCAGGAAAAGAGCTGTCGTCATGACAAAGTCAAATCCGCTAAAGACATTGGACGCCCCAGCATACCAGGTGAGAAAGCTCTCAAGAATACCTGTGCCGAAAAATACCAGCAAAAGAGCGCAAAGCCCCTTTGTTCCAAGCTTCCTGATGTCCAGGAGCCTGTCCAGCCCATAGCCGACGACAGGGTAAAAGACGCAGTCCACCACCATCAGCACCGGATTAAACTCGGGTGCGATATACATATTGGAATCCATCTTCCTGTTAAGAAAGAGTATCGCCATTGGCACGATCCCCGTCGCAAAAAGCCTCACCACAATGATGTACAGCGTCTGATCAAAAGTCAGATTCATGGTAATATACCGAAGAAACACCGCCATCAGAAGGATCCCTATATATGAATAGAGATACCAGTACGGCCCTGCTCCGTCAACCGTAGCAGAGGCAAAGTTTCTGACAAAGCCGGGGATGTAAAAGTGCCCCGTGTAAACAATGTTTGCCGCAATGCTGAATATGAGCAGGATAACAAAAAAGCGAAGCGCCTTTTTCAATGTATCCTTAAGTGTCATGTCCCTTCCCAGAAGAAGCGTACCCGATATCATGAAAAACAGCGGCACGTTGACCTTTATGAGCATCCCCACAAAGAGCTGTGGCAAAACGGAAATAAAGGGTGCGCTGTCGTCATACTTAAAGCAGTTTATATACCCAAGCGTATGGTTGAACAGCACAAGGAAACACGCAATTATTCTCAAAAGATCCAGGTAACAGATTCTCTTTTTCCCCATTTATTGAAGTCTCCGGATTAGAAATTCATATACAAAAAGGTGCTTACGCCTGCAAAACTCACTACCGACCAGACCAGCAGAAATGCTGTAAGGAGGGTTGTTCCGATACCGATCCTGGCGGTCTTGGCGATGGACAGCGCATTTCTGCAGAAAAATATCATGACTGTGGCACCTGCCACAAACAGCCACAGGCAGCTGTCCCAGGCAAAAGGCAGCTTCATAACGGGCGTAACCTTGATCACATACCATAGTTCGTCCAGCTGGAAGCAGGCCGAAAGGCGCGTTGCTATAGGACCGGCGCCGCCTGTAAAGACCCTGCCAAGAAGCGTAAGGGCGCCGGAAACTGAAGGCGATCTGAAGAACACCCAGGCAATAGTGACATAGATAAAGGTCAGAAGCGTCTTTATCCCTCGGATGATGCGCTCAGCAAATCCATAGCCCGTTTCAGCCTCCAAAGCCTTCCCCTTATCATCCTTTTGTTTTTTCTCAGCCGCCCTTGTCAGAACGAACAGCGCTCCGTGCATGGCGCCCCAGACGATGAAATTCCAGCCGTTTCCATGCCACAGGCCGCTTAAGAGAAATACGATCATGAAGTTGAGATACATCCTCAATGTTCCCCTTCGGTTTCCGCCGAGAGGGATGTAGACGTATCTTGTAAAGAACTTCGTAAGCGTTATGTGCCATCTCTTCCAGAAGTCCACAATATTGACCGCCTTGTAGGGCGAATCAAAGTTGACGGGAAGGTCAAAACCAAGGATCATGCATATCCCTGATGCCATGTCGCAGTAGCCGCTAAAGTCAAAGTAGAGCTGAAATGAGTAAAATACCGCAACCAGAACCGCCTCTATGCCGGATAGCCCCGCAATATTGCCGTATCCGTGGTCCACAGCTTTCCCGAAGGTGTCTGCCATGATCACCTTCTTAAAAAGTCCCATGGAAAAGAGAAGCAGCCCCCTGAGGACGGTCTCGGCATCAAACGGAGTATCAATGCTCCTTTCAAGGCTCTTTTCAAAATCAGAGTACCTCATCAGAGGCCCCTGTACAAGCTTAGGAAAGAACAGGATGTAGGCAAGGTAGTCCGCTATAACAAACTCTCTTACCTCTCCCCTGTACAGATCCACAAGGTACGATATCTGATTGAAGGTGTAGAAGCTTATGGCGACCGGGAAAAAGATCTTTTCCCCCAAAAAGGCACCGGAAAACTTGAAAAAAAGCAGTGAAAACACATTTATTACAACTGCGAGCGCCAGTATGGCAGGAGCGCTCCCTGTGATGAATATCCGCTCACCTTTCGCAGACCGCGCCTTCACCAGCAGATATGCAAAGAGCATATTTACCAGGATGTCCACGGCAAGAACCAGGAGATTTCGCATCCCGAAAGGAGCATAAAAAATGAGGGAGCCTGCAATGATAACCCATTTACATGCGCTCCTCATCCCGAAGCCTTTGTATGACATCTTACGCGCAGCAAAAAATACTGCCAGAAAGACGGGCAAAAATGCCAGAAAGAAAACATACGAATTAAATAGCATAGTCCTGTAAGCGGGGCGTTATCCCTCTTTATCCACTGTTGTATCCTGATAAATATTGTACTTATCTACACTTCCCACGATCTCATATCCGTAGGAGGTTATATCCTCATCGATCAGCCTGTCAGATGACAGTATCACATAGTCGCAGCCTGACTCCCTAAGCGCCGCAGTAAGGTCAGAAGCCTTGATCTCATCCGGCTTTTCCATGACCTCATAAACAGGATTGTAGTAATCCCACTGGGTCGCGATCATCTCCCTTCCATAGGGCATCATGATGTCAGTGTCGTACTGCCTTACAAAGTGCACAAGCTCAGACGGGAACGCAGCCCTTACCCTGCTGCCCTTCTGGGGAGATATGATATCGCATATATCGATCACGTTCTGCGGGATATGATAGGCATTCTCCGCGACAGACATGTACCTGTTGCAATAGACCAAAGACCCTCCCGCAGCTATCAGAATAAGCGATGCAGCAAGGCAGATCCACAGCACAAATGTCTTTTTCATCAGGTTCTCAAGAGTCACTATGAGTTTGACAAGCGCATAGCCTGTGACCACATAGGACGGAATGAGCCACAGAAGGCGGTAGTAGGTATCGCTCCCCTCATCAAATACTGCCACATACACGATCTTGGTGACAGGGAAAAGAAATCCTGCCATCACCACAAGCGGCAAAAACCCCAGAATTATTCTTTTTTTCAGGTCCTTCTCCGCGATGGCGAGGTATATCGCCGACAAAAGAAGAAGGATGCCATGCAGCGGGTTCCCAAAATACAGCTTCAGTGAGACCCAGCACTCCATAAAAATTCCAAACATCTGTCCAGTCCTTACGATTTATCACTATCAGGCAGGTTCATAGTCTCCTGCACGATGTACAAAGGCCTTTCCTTGGCCACGTCAAAGATATTGCCTATATATATTCCCAGAACACCAAGGGTACTCAGTATCAGTCCTCCGAAGAAGAACACTGCCGCAGCAAGCGTATTCCATCCATCGGGGTTGGCGACATCCATCGCCCAGGATATTATCACAAACAGAATATAGATAAGCGATCCGAAAGCCGAGACTGCCCCGACATATATCGGCAGGTACAGAACCCTGTTGGAAAAAGTCGTCGTAGCCCTGAAGGCATATTCCAGTTTTTTCCCGAATGTGTAGGATGACTTCCCGGCATAGCGCGTCTCATGTTCAAGCTCCACAAAGCCCTTCCTGTAGCCTGTCCAGAGCAGGAACATGGTAAAATCCCTACCCTGTCCTTTGGTATGTACATAGAGATCTGTGGCTCTTTTGCTGGCTATAAGATAGGTTCCCAGCTCGTAGTCAAAATCAAGTTCAGACAGATAGCTGAACACCTTGTGGAAAGCCTTGGAGAGGAGCTGTACTATCGCGGAATCCTTGCGGTCCTGCCGCCTTACGATGAGGACGTCAAGCTCCTGCTGCCTCACCTTCTCATACAGCATCGGAATGTTCTCAGGCGCATCCTGCAGGTCGCAGTCCATGGTCACGATCCAGTCGCCCCTTGCGACGCTGACTCCAGCCGTGATGGCCTTGTCCTGTCCGCTGTTCTTCGTAAGGCTGATCGCCTTGATATGTGTGTCTGCGGAGGCCTCCTTCCTGATCGCATCCCACGATCCCATTCCGTCGCGGTCGTCCACAAGTATGATCTCGTAGCCGACTCCCATGGCCTTTAAAGTCTCGGTGTTTCTTCTGCAGAGCTCCGGGATTGCCTCCGGGCAGCCGTACACGGGGACAACCACCGAGATATCTATTTTCTCATTTTCATAATCACTGACACTATTCATTGCTGTTTCTCCCAGACAGTATAATCATGGTCAAGAACATAGACCGTGAACCTGTCTACATCACTAACCTCGATAACCTCCGGATTCCTTTCCTTCAGAAATACGTCAAAGTCCTCCCTTGCGCTCTCCGATACGATATAGCAGGTCTTACCCTCACTGCTCTTTACCGGCGGGTACCAGGTGGAATCAGAGAGCCACTTGCAGCCCTCCATATCCCTCATGTTGTTCACAGCCCTAACCTTGACAGCATTGTCAGAAACGACCGTGATACTGTTCGCGTTATCAAAAATGGCATAGCCGTACTCGTAGCCGCGCTCCTTCATCCAGTCAGCAACCTGCGCCTCAGCGCTTGAGGCACTTACATCGCCGGTTATAAGAGTATCGTAGTAATACTTGGAAGATAATATCCCCAGCATTACGACTACTGCCGCAACCAGTACCGAGGGCTGGACTTTTAAGCCCTTTCTCTTAAATCTGTTCATGAAAAGACCTGTTCCTGTAGCAATTATGAACAGCTCAGGGAAAAAGTATCTCGGAGCAACTTCCCTCGTGGTAAATGTAAGGGCAAGCACCACAAGAACAATGGATGCCACAGGCCCAAGGGTTCCCCACAAAAGCTCACCGTCAGCATCAGCCTCTATGGATGAGTCTTTTGTCCGCAGCATCTTAGCTATGGTATATACATACCCGACCGCAGCGAGTGCGCAAATCACAAGCACTACTCCCGGCGCAACATCAAAGTAAACAACCTCTCCCATTGCAGGCCAAACCACTGTCAGGAACTTCTCCGCGGCATGTCTTATATTTCTGCTGCTGCCTATGCCATAAGCATCGACAAACATCGGAACGATCAGGGCAACCAGCATATTTGCGGCAAGCCAGATGAGGACTGTCAGCTTATTCTTTTTCCCATGCCACAGCTCCCACAGAAGGCGCAGGATCTCAATCCCGACCATCGGCATGTAGCAGTAAAGACAGGCGTGCAGCCCCTCAAGTCCGCCAAAGAACGCTACGACAAGTGATACGATCCATATAAGGACAGGTATCCTTCCGGATCTTACACACATATTATAAAACACGAGCATCAGATACAGGGCGATATAGTAAGCCACATAGTATGCTGCCCACAAAAACAGCACGCTCTGATTCTCGGAGCGGATGTCGGATAGCGAAAAGAGGATTATGAGTGACGCGAATATCTCATGCAGTTCAAACCCGAGCTGTCTGTAGCTTACGGCCACCAGCCCAATGAGGACAAACATCAGTATGATGCAGGCAATGCCGAGCGAAAAGTACATATTGCCCGTAAGCTTGTAAAAAAACGCGCCGATGTTGGGCGAACTTATCATGCGCACGCCTGATGAGGAGTACCAGCTGTCCGGCTTGACAAGGCCGTTGTCGGCTATCACCGTAGCAAGAAGCGCCTCCGATGCCAGATCCGCGTCGAGCTGTGTGCAGTAATGATTAATATTAACATCTATATGTATTCCGATCAGCACCGCCAGCACGATAAACGTCGCCGCCGTCAGCACCTTTCGCAGGCTTCCTTCAATCTTCACCAGATATCTCCTTTTATGGATCGTCCATCTTATGAACTAAAAATCGAGAAATATACTCCCAGATATATGATATTGGGAATAATGCACAGGAATGTTCCTGCCAAAACCCTGAGATTCCTTGATATAAAAAGCAGTACCAGCGTCAGCAGCGCGATGAGGCCGCTTCCAAAGATCACGCCCATGGAGCTGCACATCCCTGAGAACATGTTTACGAGAGCAAGCATGACAAAGCCGCACCACTCCTCTCTTCTCGTAAAGAGACTTGCAGGGCTCTTAAGCCTCTCGCGAAGAGCAGCGGCATTTTCCATCATCCAGAGGAATATCCAGAAGATCATCGGAAACACAAGGTTCGCAACCATTGCCTTGCCCTGCCAGGTCCTCATAAGAAAGAACGTTGCGGGTGTATATATTGACACATTTCCAAACATCATAAGAAATGAGATTATAAGCATGAACATCGGGATAAGTGCCTGTCTTTTCCTGAACAGGATCCTCCCGATCTCAACATATACAAGATAAACAAGGGGGATCAGGAAAATCGGCATTACGACGTGGTTTACAATCGTTGCGTGAATGCCGCTCACCCTGGCGATAAATGCTATCCACATGGTGATGACAGCAAGTGCATGCCTGATATCAAGGGATGTCGATATGCCAAGGTAGGGATTGATCGTGTTCATCACATCAACCTGCTGCGCCTGGAGCGATTGTACAACATAGTAGGCATCGTCGCCGTCAAAGCTTGCCATTACTACGCTCATGACCATCTGAAAGACGATAACGGCAAAGAAAAGCCCCCACATTACAAGGCTCGATACCGGGTAGTCCGGCCTGAACATCGCGGTATCAGCTCTTGGGTTCATGAAATCCCTTGCGCTTGCGTGGACTTCTCCCGGGAAAAGACACTGGAATCTGTTATCACCTCTTTTAAAAAGCTGTACGCATCTAAGTACTCCCAGCACGTCAAGCAGCAGCATCACCGCAATATAGATGCGTCTGCAGTAGGTAAAGGCGCTGAAGGTGACCATGGTCATCGCGCCGATGGATACGATCTCAAAGACGGCCATGCTGACAAGAAATCCAAGAATGAAGGTGATCCCGACAGTTCTCTTGTCCCTGGGCAATATGAAGTTAAACAAGATCCCCGCCAGTATTGGCACAATGTAGAGCCACAGCAGGAGACTTAGAAGAGACAAAACAAACTGCAAAGCGCGGCCTCCTAATTTATCCTTGTTATCACTTGTAATTCAATATTTTAAGACATCATAAGCTTTAAATGTTCCTGGAGGATGCTGATCCCTGTGAGGTTCTCACCGCCCCTTGGGATGATAATGTCAGCATATTTTTTGCTGGGTTCAACAAACTGCTCGTGCATGGGCTTGACGGTCTCGGTATACTGCGTAAGGATTGACTCGATGCTCCTTGCGCGCTCGATCATATCTCTTCTTATCCTGCGCATGAGCCTCTCATCAGCGTCGGTATCGACGAACACCTTGATGTCCATGAGGTCGCGAAGTGCCCTGCTCTCGAGGATAAGGATGCCCTCTAAGATGATGACTTTCTTGGGCACAACGTGTACCGTGGAATCCGCCCTGTTGTGTATAGTGTAGTCATAGACGGGCATATCTATCGGAATGCTTTTCTTGAGTTTTTTGACATCCCGTATCATGAGGTCGGTGTCAAAGGACTCGGGGTGATCGTAATTGAGCCTGCTCCTGTCCTCGTAGGAGAGATCATCGTGAGCCTTGTAATAAGAGTCATGGTTTATGACAACAATGTCGTCGCCAAACTTCTCCTTGATCTTTCTCACAATCGTGGTCTTTCCTGACGCAGTTCCTCCTGCAATTCCTACTATACATACCTTATCGCTCATATCTGCCTCCATATGATCTGTAGTATTTGTGGGACAACTCATCTCCAAGGTCCCTGTCATAGGTTATTATCTGTATATCGTAATCAAGCTTGCCATCATCGTAGAGATAGTTGTTATCCTCATCTCCTTCAGCATACAATATCCTGAACATATGCTCAACAGGCTGGTAAAAGAGCCTTCCGAAAGCGGTGTCTGCTCCTTCCAGAAGGTCGCCGCCAAAGGCCTCGTACACGGCACCCGATCCCGGGTCACTTATCAGGATGTACGGACCTCTTGTCTTTTCAAACTTATCAGTCCCAGAGATATTCTTGATAAGTCTTGCAAATTCCTCATCCACAAAGGCCTCAGAGCCGTCATTTACATATATGATCGCCCCGGTCTCTCCCATTGAGAGGTAGTTGAGCTGCTGGTAAATATCGTCGGAATCGACCGCCAGGTCTTTTACCTCGTCGTAAAAAAAGTCCGCTCCGCTCTGCCAGTCCGCGTATGCCGGGTCATCTCTGTGATCCTCATAGTCTCCGCTCTCTGCAATGATCCCGCCAATATACCTGGTTACCTTGATCGATCCGGTAACACTAAGGTGTCCGGTATCATTTAAATCGGTGTACATATCCACGATGTCCCTGTCATTCATGTCGACAAAGGGAACATCCATCCTGTCACAGATATATGCGGCGCTGTTAGCAGCTTTTTTGTCCTCGGTGGTGGCACTGCAGGGATAAAAAGTCACAATGACTTCGATATCATTATCCTGGCACTCCTCAATGATCCGCTTTAGATAAAACATGCCGACTGTCACGTCATCGAGCATCTCCCCCTCCTCAGGATCCGGGAAAAAGCCGGGGGTCAGCTCTATGCCATATCTCATCTCACTTCCGAAGTAAGGATTCTTTTCCGCCTTCCCGGTCAGAGCCTCGAAGTCATTTTTTGAAAGCTCATCCCATCTGCTGTGGTATACCAGAAAGTCGAAAAGAAACTCCTTCTGAATATCCTCGTCATAGATAAGATCTTTTATCGCCTCGACCTTGAGGTCGTTTAAGGGCCATACGTCCATGTTGAGATGGAGCTGCTGTATTGATGACCTGCGCTCGCTCTCATCGGAGTCCTCATACATAAGATCGAGGTACTGATAGTTCTTTTGCATAAGGAAAGTGTCAACAACGACGCACTTTGGCTTCGTATACTGCAGAGCCTCCTTTAGTTCCCAATAGGTTGCCTGCATCACCGAACCGTGACCTCCCATGTTGTAGGAGGTTATCCCGTACTCATCAAAGAGCACCGAAGGGTTGATGGCATTTATCACATGAGATGAACCGATAAACAGCACGTCTATCTGGTCCGCTTTAGCCTTTTCAAAAAAGTCCGCGTACTTGTAGCGGCTGTCCTTTCTTCTAAGAACCGTCACCGATGCGGCGATGCACAGCGCAAGAACCAAAAGGAAGGCAATCGACATTATTATGTTTTTTAAGGTCTTTTTGTACTTAACCATACCCACTTCCTAGAACTGCTGATAAATAAAGCTTGCTGCATCGTATCCGGGTCCCCAGATGCCGCATATAAGCACAAGAAGAACGCCTCCTATCGCAACGAGCCATCTAAGCCATATTCCCTGGGCTATGACCCTGCCGAAGATATCGACTCCCCTGTACTCAAAGATGTCAACGACAGCCATGACAAGAAGCCCCATGGCAAGCAGACACAGATTCCTGTAGTTAAGTCCGGGCGCAAAGATGCTCCCATCAAAAATCGCCCAGGGAGTAAACTCAAGGCTCCTTCTCAGAACAACAAGTGCCGTTTCGAGGCTGTCTGCCCTGAAGAACACCCAGGCTATATTGACAAGCATGAATGTGACAATGACCTTGATCGCCCTGTGGGAAAAAGAGCTCCTCTCAATCCCAAAAAGTGCTGCCCCCCTGTCCCTTAACGGCTTTAAGAGATATCCGATGACCTGATAAAATCCGTGGAGCATACCCCATACAAGAAATGTCAGCCCGCTTCCATGCCATATCCCGCTCACCGCAAAGACAATCAGGATGTTGAGGTACTTTCTTGCAGTGCCCTTCCTGTTGCCGCCAAGTGGAATATATACGTAGTCTCTTAGCCATGAAGAGAGGGAAATGTGCCATCTCCTCCAGAACTCCGGGATGGATGCAGCAAGGTAAGGCACATCAAAGTTCTTTTTAACATCGATCCCAAGTATCTTCGCTGCGCCTATAGCGATGTTCGAATAGCCTGCAAAGTCGCAGTAGATCTCAAATGTATAGAAAACAGTTGCTATGAATACAACTGTCCCGGGGTAGGAGCCGGGCGCATCAAAGACCGCCCCCACAAAGATGGCAAGCCTGTCAGCGAGTACGAGCTTTAGGATATAGCCCCAGAGCATCTGCAGAAGTCCCTCGCGCAGCCTGTCAAAGTCAACCGTCACGGGATAAACAAACTGCGGCAGGAGATTGCCCGCCCTGTCTATGGGTCCCGATACCACCTGAGGGAAGAATGATACAAACAGCGCAAACATCACGAAGTTCTTCTCAGGTCTGATGCTGCCCTTATATACGTCCACCAGGTATCCTATTGTCTTTAGCATGTAGAATGAGATCCCTATCGCACCGATTATGCTGCCGCTCCTGAATATAAAAAGTGCGGCAAGGTCGATCAGGATAAGCAGAGCAAAAAGCACGGTACCTTTATGTGACCGGCGATCAGCAGTCTTGTCAGGAGCTGTGACTATCTCGGAAAGCCCCTTTTCCTTATCAGGAAAGGCGCTTCGTCCAATCAAAAGTCCTCCCGCAAAGTTCACAAGGATCGTCCCTGCCAGTACCGCAAAGGCCATAAGGTCCAGTGACAGGTAAAAAACCACGCTTGTCACAAAAAGCCATATATATCTGTACTTCCTCGGCACTATGAAATTTATGAGCACTGCCACAGGCAGAAACACCAGAAATCCAAAGGATACAAACTGCATCAGGCTTCCCTTTCCGCAACAAACTCGGAGCCACGATGTAGCTCCGAGTAAAAATTCCAAGATAGATTAATGTGATTCAGTGATCAGTCAACCTCAACCTCATCCTCTGTCGCATCTTTCTTTTCATCTGACTCGTGATATTCCTTCTCGGTGTTTACGTTCCAGATATTGCTCCTGTCGCTGGTGCCGCTGAGGATATTCTTGACCGTCTCAAAAGAAGTGCACATTGAGTGATCGATATTGTTGTATCTGTGCTGGCCGTTTCGTCCGACGCAGTAGAGATTGTCAATGGTATTGAGGTAAGCAACCAGCTTGTCCATCTCATCGTAGGTGTCAAAGTAAGCAGGATAAGCCTTCTTAACTCTCTCCATGTGGTAGTCGATCACCTCAGAGGGCTTGCTGATAAGATTGAGTGTGACCATCTCATCTATAGCCATCTTCGCGAACTCATCCTCTGTCATGTTCCACATTGAATCGCCTTCAAAGCAGAAATATTCAAGTCCGACCCACACAGTGTGCTCAAGATCCTTGACAAGATAAGGTGACCAGTTGTTGTAGATCTGGAAACGTCCCATCTTGACAGTTCTGTCCTGAACATAAACCCAGTTATCCGGAACAATATTGCCGATCGTCCTGATATTGGTCTTGTTCACAAGATTGAGCTTGGGAACAAGAACGCCGAGTGTCATATAATCCCTGTAAGGAAGCCCCTTCGCGATCCTCTTCGGATCCTCGGGTACATCGTTCATGCCCTCTACGAGATCCTTGACCGGCATGGAGCTGATCACTACATCGCCGTCGATCTCGATCTCTTTGCCATCCTGGAGATAAGTCACACCCTTTAAATGATTGCCATCCTTCCTGATTCCGACAACCTTGGCATTCATGATGATGGTTCCGCCGAGCTTTTTGATCTCCTCTGCAGTAACATCCCAGAGCTGACCGGGTCCGAGCTTGGGATAGCTGAACTCCTCGATGAGGGAAGTCTCCACCTTGCCGCCCGTCTTGCCAGACTTCTTGCGGAAAGCGTTCTTTAATACAGCGAGAATGGATACGCCCTTAACTCTCTGTGCTCCCCACGAAGGATCGATCTCAGACGGATGCCTGCCCCAGAGATTCTCTGTATAATATTCAAAAAACATCGAATAGAGCTTGCGCCCGAAGCGATTTACATAGAAATCCTCAAGCGATCTCTCTTTTCTCTTAAAGATCATAGCGAAGATATATGAAAATCCGCACTCGATGGTCTTGACAAGCCCCATGTTCTTAAAGGTCTCAAACTTAAGTGAGATGGGATAATCATAGAACTTCCTGTCGAAAAATATCCTGGATACCCTGTTGCGCCTGAGCATTACTCTGTCAGTCTTCTCCGGATCCGGGCCGCCCGCTTTCATCTTCATGGGGCGCTTTAAAACTATATCATCGTATGTCGGTGCACCCTGCTGCGGGAGCATCTTCTCCCACCACTCGTTGACCTCAGGTACTTTGGAAAAGAATCTATGGCCGCCCATATCCATCCTGTTTCCCTTGTACTCAACGGTCCTAGATATACCGCCAAACTTGTCTGTCTCCTCAAAAACTATTACCTGATAATCATCGGATTTCGTAAGCAGCTCGTATGCCGCTGTCAGTCCTGCAGGTCCCGCACCTATAATTAGCGCCTTCTTCATACATTTACCCTTCCTGAAATAATCACATAATTATAAGTAGTATAACCTAACCGCCTTAATTTGTACACCTGTCACGGTCCAATCCCATTAAAAAAAACGTCAAAGTAATGCCGCTTTTTTGCAAGTCGCGCATATCCTTGACGTTTTTTGTTATGTATTGGTCTATATTTGTATTTGTCGCATCAGGTCATTTCAGTTGTCGCCGTACTTCTCTAGCGCTTCTTTTGACGGCTGAGCAAGAGGATAAACTCCCCTGATGTACTTGGCCCAGGACTCGGGGTAGTTCTCCTTCATCACATGCTCATCCAGCCTGTAATCCTCATCGGGATCGAACTCTGCAATCTTGATAAAATCAGAATCAAGATAGGCAAAGGGCTCATTCTCCTCAAGGTAGTTTACATAATGAGCAAGAAGCCTGCCCATGATCTGCCGCCCGGTGACATTGAGATGCAGATTGTCTAACAGATACTTGTCTGCAGTGTCCAGGTAGAGATCGCATTTTGAGATAAACATTCCGTCAAAATAATACAGCTCCCTGTCCTCAGAGACATTTATGGCCTTTCTTGCATAATCCGCAAGTGTTCCCGTACCATTGCTGACTATATATGAATCTCCGATATACGATCCGTCGTCAGCTACATAAATTCCATAGAACGGCGTCATTATTATAAACTGAGCATCAGGGCTGATCTCCGAAAGGACATCTATTCCCTTGCACATAGCATTGTAAAATGCGTGAAACTGCTCGCCGTCCGTTGCGTACATCGACATATCAAGCGGAACATTGTTGATGAAATCGTTGGTTCCGTACTCAATAAAGTAATAGTCAACCTTCTCGGGATCAACCTTGTTCATTGTCTCCAAGACATCGGGGTTATTAGCCAGTGTAGCCTCTCTGTCCGATTCACCCGCAAGGCAGTATGTCATTCCAAGGAATGAAGTAGAATGGAGCTCGGACGGATCAATCTCGCTTGTACTTGCCTCAACTGAGCCGGTTGTTCCACCTATGCCAAGGTTATAAACCACGGAATTGGGAACTCTGTTTCCCACGTAAGTAGCGATGTCTGTCTGATCCTTTCTTCCGCCTGCTATCTGGCTGTCACCAAAGAATACTATCTCAACCTTGTCATCTTCTTTTTTCTTCTTGTCATCAGATGACTCAGACTTTTCGGTTGAAGACGAATCACTCTTATCTGAAGTATCAGAGCTCTTCTTGCTCTTGGATTTACCTGTGGATTTAGCAGTTGCTGCCGAGTCAGAGGTCTTAGTTTCTGCTGCGCTCGCTTTTTCTGAAGAGGCATCACTTTCTTTTGCATCAGTGCTGTTGCCGGTCTTACTGCTGTCGTCAGACTTTCTGTCAGCAGCTGAATCGCTCTGGCTCTCCGAATTATCTCCATCAGCGGACTTGCTTTCAGTTGAAGCGCTATCGGTGGCTGCGGCGCTGTCCGAAGCATCTGCGTTATCATCGCCGGCATTTGCCGTGCTCTTTGTGTTATCTCCTGCTTCATCTTCAAGCAGTGGCTCAATAAGCTTGTCAATTATGATAATCGACTGATCGGCTGATGCGGAGTCATCAGATGAATCTCCCGCACCTGCGCTAATGCCTGTTTCATCATTCAAAAATTCTGTTGCCTCAGTTGCCTCCGGCGCCTCAGATGAGCACCCGCTCAGAATCATAGATATCGTTATGGCTGTTGAAATCAGTAAATTGAACTTGTTTTTCATTTTAACTCCTCGCTTTTCAAAAGCTATTTTATCACCGATTTTTAAAATGAAAATAGGAAGAGTCAAAAATTAATCATTTCTGCCGTTAATCTTAAGAAAGTCTTAAGAAATTATCGGTTTTACGATTATTGTATTCCTTGATTTCATGTCATTAGCCAAGTCCTATATGTAGTGAAAATATGTCCTGATATAAATGTAGTGGCTGTGTCCGCCATCCTTGACCCCCATAAATCAGGGCGCTTATCTGTCATCACCGATGGCGATAGACTCATGAGCAGCTGTTATGAGATTTATTCATTTTTGCTGCTCCAGAGCAGGAAATTTTTGATTCTTGTTTTCATCAGAAAGAAGGAAATCCTATTGGACCAGGTCCTCGCAAAGCGAGGGCCTTTCCTGCGGAACGCAGGATTCTTGAACGCATTTTCATCTTTGCGTTCAAGAAGTCATAACTTGACGATTGTATTGTCAATGATGATTTTTGACCCTGACAAGCATAATAGGCTTTCTAGGTGAAACTTTACCCGGTCTGTTCTTTATTTTCAATGATGTTTTTTGACCTGAACGAGCTAATATGCTTTTCTAGGTGAAACTTTGCCCGATCAATTCTGTATTATCAATTATTATTTTTGACCCTGACAAGCATAATAGGCTTTCTAGGTGAAACTTTGCCCGGTCTGTTCTTTATTTAAATTGTAATTTTTGACCTAGACAAGCAAAATAGGCTTTCTAGGTGAAACTTTGCCCGGTCTGTTCTTTATTTTCAATTGTGATTGTTGACCTAGACAGTCAAGTCCTAGATGTGGTGTAAATTGTTTCCTGATATAGATGTAGTTGCTGTGTCCGCCATCCTTGACCCCCATAAATCAGAATGCTATTTGTCTATCACCGACGGCGATAGACTCATGAGCAGCTGATCTAACTCACCATCTGTTTTCTCAGCTTAGCATTCTGATTTATGGGCATCAAGGACAAGCCCTGCCGTGGCAGGGTGGCTGCTTTATTACCTCAGGCTCCGGATCTTTGAACAGCTGATAGGCGGCTAATTTTTCTTTCCTGTTCTTGAGCAGGAAATCTTTATTCTTATTTTCATCAGAAAGAATGGAATCGTATTGGACCAGGTTTTCGCAATGCGAGGGGCGTGTCCTGCATGTCTGGTCATAGAGGTGGTACCACTTGTGGTGGATTCCTTATGACTTTTTTTAAGCCGGATTCTTGCGGACTATTTCCTCTTTTGTCTGTAAGAATACCTCAAATAGGCCATTTGAAGGCGACTTCGTCGCAGCGATTGGTTGACTTCTGAATCATGTTCTCAAGAAATCCGCAGCCAGTGCGGATTTCTGTAATTTCATCTAAGAATGCTTAACTTGACGATTGTCTCCTGAATCATGACTGACTCAACCTACGAAAACGTGTAAAATTCTCCTTGTAGTAGGTTTTCTCGGCAAAAATCACCTGATTTTCCTACGGGGAAAGGGCAAATTCCTCTTTGTAGTAGATTTTTTGGGACGGGTATCTACTATTTTTCCCTACGAGAGTGAGCAAATTTCTCTTCGTAGTAGATTTTTTGAATGAATATCTCCTGATTTTTCCTACGAGAGTGAGCAAATTTCTCTTTGTAGTAGATTTTTTGAATGAATATCTCCTGATTTTTCCTACGAGAGTGAGCAAATTTCTCTCCGTAGTAGATTTTGGGAACGGATATCTACTGCGAAGTCTGCCCCGGTCCGGGGCAGACTTGCTTTTGTCGGCGGCTCATACACATTTGGTACGCTTTTCACAGGATCACATACCCTTGGCTGCGTCTGTCTCTTTATGTCTCTGCAGCATATTGAGCTGCATCTCAAATTCACGCCTGTTGTTGATGGCAAGAGTCGATAATATTGTTCCCGCAAAAATACTGAGAACTGCCGACATCATCACAAAGCAGCACACGATCAGTGTAGGGAACCTCGGAACAAGTCCCGTCAGCCAGTACTCCTTGAAAATCGGGATCAGAAAAATAATCGAAATAAACGCAAGTATCGCTGCCACTATCGCGAAAAAGCCAAAAGGCTTGTAGCTGCGGTACAGTCTTGCGATTGTCCTAAGTACCTTAAAGCCGTCAGCGTAGGTGTTGAGCTTGGACACAGACCCCTCGGGTCTGTCGCGGTAATCAATTATCACATTGTCTATCTGCATATTGTTGTAGACTGCGTGTATCGTCATCTCTGTCTCGATCTCAAAGCCCTTGGACAGAACAGGGAATGTCTTGACAAACTCATAGGAAAAAGCCCTGAATCCGGTCATTATGTCGCGTATGTTGCATTTGAACAGCCTGTTGATACTGCCGCGAACCAGGTTGTTGCCGAAATTGTGGAACGGCCTCTTGTTCTCCTGATAATATGTGGAGGAGAGCCTGTCGCCGACAACCATGTCAGAGTTGTGGTTGAGAACCAGATCCACCATCTTGGGCGCTGAGTCCATTGGATATGTATCATCTCCATCCACCATGACATAAACAAGCGCGTCAATTTCCCTGAACATGCGCCTTATCACATTGCCCTTGCCCTGCATATACTCATTCCTGACAACAGCTCCTGCCTGCTTAGCTATCTCCGCCGTTCTGTCCTGGGAGTTATTGTTATATACATATATTGTTGCTTCAGGCAGTGCCTCTTTTGCATCCCGTACTACCTTGGCTATTGTTTTTTCCTCGTTGTAACACGGGATCAGGACCGCTATCTTATCCAAAATTTCCCCTCCATCTCTCAGATAATTTATCGATTGAAGCTGCCGCGGCAGCTATATAAACCGGCACATAAGCAAAAATAAATCTCGCCCTGGACTCGAACAGAGCAAGGAAAAGAAATATCCCAATAATAGTCAACTTAATTGCAATCTCTCCGCTCCTGTTTTTAGGGCTTCCAAAGAAAATACTGCTGACAAGCACCACCAGCCACAGCATCTGCTGGAAAAGCGCCAGATACGGATACAGGTCGCCGGTGTGCCAGAATATCCTCTTAAAGAATGGCGATGCCACAGGAATCCTGTCCGCAAGACCGTCTGCGTAGAACTCACCCTCTATTCCATAGGAAAAAGTTCCGTCATGGTAGATCACAAGCGATTTTCTCGCCTCAAACTTAAATATCCCAAATGGCAGGAGCGCACGTATTCTCTCCTTGGCCTTAGAGAGGTTCTGGTCATACCTCTCCTGATAAGTCTGTATATAAGCCGACTCTTCGGCATCCTCAAAGTTGAAGGTGCCTACCTCGTAGTCATTGAATCCCATCTTGAGATAGTGGGTAAAAGGACATGCCATCTCTTTGTCCAGAACCACACCGCAGGCGGTATACAGCATCTTAAATCCGCTCCCTGCAGCCAGAAAAACAATACAAAATGCCGCCATTCCCATAATAAAGCCGGAAAAGTCCCTGACCAGCCTGCTGCGCCCGGTCCCAAGGACGCGGAGAAGCTCAGATATAACCACCGCTATGGACGAGACTACTGTCGTCGCCTTAAATGAATAGCAGACAAGTGCAAGCGCTCCCATAAACGCCAGGAAGAGCACTTCATGTAAAAGAGATCTCTCTTTATTGACATGCCTTAGATAGAGCCAGATATTGAGTATGGGAAACATTATCCCCATCCCGTCAGTATATACGACACTTACCCACGGCGAAGAAATCACAAGAGCGGCATACAGGCAGTAGCATAAGTTGGCTGACCCTCTTCGCCCATGGTTTATAAGAAGCGCTGCGTCATATAGCATAACTCCCACAAGGCCGTATACGATACAGTTAAGGACAACCAGCACAAAATATGCCTTTATGTACTCTTTTATGCCACAGAGCACGCAGAGTCTGAATACACCGTATTCCAGAAGGTGCATCATCACATTGTTGGTATTTTGCGAATAGTACCCCTCAGGAACATCAAGCCCCGCTCCGGTTGCGGCATTCCATGCCCTCGAGAGCACGCACCCTGCATCCCAGTCAGAGCTGAAGTAATAGCAGTATACAACCGCCACCTGAAGCACAAAAACTATAAGCGCGACGCGCTTTATATTTATCTCCCTCTTATCGAACAGGAGTTTAAGGAACATAACAAATACAATCCCTGCCGCAAGAAGTATGAAATTCGGTAAAAGAAATTCCTTCCTCACCCAGGACGGGATGGTAAGCCCCTGAAAGAAAAAGACTATAGCCACAACCCAGATACTGCACAGTAAGAAAATGATGCTGACCGCTCTTTTGCCAAAATCACTTAATGCCGTCATCATCGTTGTTCTTCTTTCCGATCTTCATCCTCTCATGTCCTCCGAGTCTGTTTGCAGCCTCCTGATCCCCGCGAAGGATCGCGTTTACAAGCTGCATCCTGAAACCGGCATCTATAAAGTCACAGTGCTTGCAGAAAGGATAGTTCTGACGCCCTTCTGCGATCTTGCGCCTTACCGCCTGGAACTGCGCAGAGCCCCATGCCTCCTTAAGACTCATCTTGGTAAGGTCCCCGAAATCGGTTGTCTCGAAGTTGTCACAGCAGCAGAGCCCCATCTTGCCGTTTGGCATGATCCACATATCGGTGAAGGGAAGAAGACAGGTCTCCTTGATAACCTTCTGAGTCTCCTGCTTGTTGGGAGCGCTGCCCGCGCGGTTCGTGAGCACCTCCTGAAGGTATCTCATCTGGATCTGGATATCGAGATCCTTGAACTCATCCGGATGAGCCTTGACATATTCATATATCTCCTGAAGATTCTTGTGAAGCTTCATCTCCAGAGAGTAGTTGTTGATGATGAGCTGGTTGATGTACGGAGCTATATCCTTGACATTCTGGATGGTCAGGATAAGGCCGTTTGTCGACATGAAGATAAAGCTGTCCGGAAGCTTCTCTCTCGCGTACTTGTGTCTCTCGACGATCTTGGTATCAAGCCAGGGCTCGTTGTTGCCGTAGAGTGTAAGATGTCCCTTGTACCCCCAGTCTGCGAGCTGGTCGATTATGCTCCTGTACAGGTCATCATCGATCTTCGCAAGCGGGCGCCTCTCGGCATGCACGTTGGCTGTGCAGAATGCGCAGGTCGAATTGCATCTGTTGATGGTCTCGATATTAACCACATTGGGCATCGGTACCTCTTTTGCATTTAAAAAGTAATCGCAGTAGGCCTTCTGTGACTTGCTCCTTGTCACAAACTGCAGCTTAAGATAGGCATTACTTGCAAGCATGGGAAAGTGCTTCCTTGCGAACCATCCGAATTTTCCCATGAAACTGTTGATTTTTATTGGCATTACTTAATTCTCCTTCTCATTTCTCTGATAGAGGAAGTAGGTCTGGTCGAAGTCGTAGAATACACACCTCTCCTGCATTACAAGATCGTACCTGTCTCCGATCCCTTCCGCCTCTGTATTGACTGATACCACAAAGTCAGCCTCTCCGCTGTGAAGATACTGTTTCTGATAGTCCAGAACCTCCTGCATATTGAGTGTCTGGGTCTGGAAATAGTAGCATATGGGCTCAATGTCAAGCACCGTATAAAGTCCCACGTCAAAAGAGAACTCCACAATAAGCCCCGGATCCTGAACTCCCGACTCCGCTATGTAGTCCCTGAACTTATAGAGCCAAAGCTCATCCTTTTTGAGCTGTATCGTCCTTACATTGATGCTGAGAAACCAGCACATGATCACAGCAATGACTGCCGCTGCCGCACTAAGGGAGATCAGTCCTCTCTCAAGTTCATCAGAAGCGACGTTCCGCTCTATTATATAACAAAATGGAATAAATCCAAACACCACAAATCCATTAATTGGAAAAGAGTAGTACGGAAGGCTCACACCGCCGATAAAAATCACAAGAAGCAAAAATCCAAACAGCATTCCGAGGTTTAGCAGCTCAGAGAGCCTGAACCTTATAAACAGTCTGTCCCTCCTCGAGAGGTTCTTGCTGTACTCGTAGACAAGCGTTGATATCGTCGATGCGAGGAAATATACAATTCCAATAGCTATCAGTATGAAGACAACCTTGTTGTTAAGGAAATGATCCTTGACTATCTCGTAAAAAGCGGATACCCTCTGCCCAAACGTCAGCTTCTTGGAATATTCAAAGACATTTTTGTAGATGTAGACATACATCCAGTCGTCGATCGCGCCATTGACGCCAAAGTACAATATCCACGGGAATGTGGCAAAAAGCATGCCCACAAGATACACAACGCACTCCGCAAAGGCCGTTGCAACCTTGCCGCTGCCAATGATATAGGCAAAAAACACCATCATCATCCAGGCGAAGAACAGCCCCAGCGAATTAAACTTGATATTAAATACACAGCCCGCCAGAATCCCTGCAATAAACACAGTCTTAGTGTCCATGGGCTCCGGATATGTGGTCCTGAAATATCTCACCGACAGATACAGCCCCCACATCACAAACGGGAAAAGAAATTCCTCCGCACTGCCGCCCCAGTAGAAGTTGAACGAAGTGTATATCACAGCTCCGGTTATCGGTGTCAGTACATAGTGAAACAGTTTGTTCTTAAGAAAGAGCTGATAAATGCTGAAAACCGCGCCAAGTGAAAATGATGCGGCAATGACCTCAAAAAAGAAGACGCCCGCAAAGGTAGTCCTCGATATCAGGGATGAGAGGCCGTAGATGAAATACAGCAGTATCCCCTTCTGGTCAAAGAGATCCCTGTAGGGGACAAAGCCTCTGAAAATGCACTTTCCTACAGTAAAATAGCTGTTGGCATCATCCCATAGATTAAATACATACAAAAAAGATGATCTGCTGCAGATGAGCATGATAAGAAAAGCATTCAGGACGCACCACAGAAGCGGCTTAAAATTGTTGTCCTCATACTCAATATCAATATCATATTTACCTTTTTTTGTGTTCAGTAATACGTCCAAGCAGCACCTTCAATCCGCATGCACCATATGGCAGCCAGTAAATATAGTACCTCATTGTATATCTGGAAGAACCCTCCCAAAATTCGTGAAAAGCTATGCCCCCGAGGATCAGGATGAGCAGCAGCATCTGCTGCGATGGCACTTTCCTGCCCTTCAGGATCTCAAACAGATATACCGCAACTCCGATATAACAAAGCGGCATAAAAATATTCATTACCCAGATAAGTATCTGTGAGCCGGTCCCAAAAACAAGCCACGTGCCAAGTGCCGTGGGGTTCTCCACATGCCTTGAGACAAGATCGAGATTGTGCGTTGATATGCATACGCTGTCAGCCCACTGGGTAGTAAACTTCCTGACAAGAAATCTCGCTCCGTGAAGGGGTCTTTCTATAAAAGTAGCAAGTGTTTCTTTTATGTTCTGCTGAGCAGCCTTCGCTGTGGCATCAGTGTCGTAGTTATTCTCCTCAAAGACCTGATAGTTGTAGCCGTTGTACCAGCCATCTTCAAGCGGACTCTCCTGAAGTCCCATGGCTATATGGGCCCAGGCAGGGTTTCCGTCAGGAATCCTGTCGATTCCTGTAAGGGTGCGGTAATAGCCATCAACCGCATTCTTCGCCGCAAATGTACAGACCAGAAAAAGAACCACCAGAAGCAGCCGCTCTGCTACCATCTTAAAAGCTGTCCCTGTGCCATGCACATCGCCTGCTTTTTGAAAGTTCCGCGCATTTTGCGAAGCTCCAACAAATGCAGCAGTTTCTGCGTTCTCAGGGATCATGCTCATCAGAAGGATCATTACAAGCGCTATCAGTGTCACCTCACAGTTTGTCTTTATCACAATAGCAGCAGCTATTGAAACAGCTGATATGACTGCGTAGCGTATCTTTCTCCTCTTAATATACAATATCATCATATACAGCGCCAGTGTCTGTGGTGCCATGCTGATGATATCTCCGTAAATATAGGTCACGTAGTTGTAAAAGAACAGTGCTCCCGCAGAAAGAAGCCCTGCGATGCCCACAACCGTTTCATCTTCAAACATTTCCCATGTTATCCTGTAGATCAGGAAGATTGTTATAAGCACGCAGATAAGCTGCAAAATATCCCACGCGAAATAGTTGCTCTTTCCAAAAATAGAAGCCATTATCTGTCCAAGCCCGACATAGCCGAGCTGGAACGGCCAGGTAAAAAGGTATCCTCCCTTTTCAGTCAGAGAAGAATAATCCCCGTCCATAAAGCTGTTGATTATGTTATCAAGCGTTTTTGAATCATTGACTGCCTGCGGATGGATCGAGAATATGAGCATAAGGCAGTACGCACCGGCAAACAAAAGTCCAAACGCCACAAATACATTTTTTCGCTTTTCAAACAGTTTGCGCCTGTAAATCAGTAAATATAACAGCAGCGCCAGCGCCAGAAATAATATCAGCAGCGGGATATTTTCTTTTCCATACTGAGGCCAGTCCTCATCATAGTGCATGTCATAGTAGATAGTTGTAAAAGAACTCACCCCGAGCACAAGAAGCGCAGCCACAAACAGGCAGAATGCAACTATTAAGTTAAAGATATCTCTTGCTATTTTCATCTATTGTCCATCAATACATCTGCGAGTACTGGTCTTCAAGGTTTATCATCTGTGTCTCAAACCACCATTTCATCATGTCTATTTGGTCCGCGTAGCTGTCAAGCCCGTTCATCTCAGGGATCATGAAGTCCGTATTTGTGATCTCCCAGTTGAAGTATTCATTGGAAAACTCTTCATAGTACTGCTCGCTAACCCTGTCTATTTCAGATAACACGCGCTCCTTTATCTCATCCTTCTTTTCAAAAAAGGTGTCGATATACCTCTGCCGGAACTGCGGCATGCCCATAAGAGCCTCGTACAGATAGTTTTTCTCAAGAACGGTTCCGTCAGGGTATCCTCCTAGACCTCCGAACGTGAGGTCACAGTCCCAGATGGTAGCGGGGGCAAGTCTTCCTCCGGCTGGCTTGACATAAAATATGCTTGCCTTGAATATGTCAGCGTTTCGTATGATATCCTGTACCATCATGTAGGATATAAAGGCATCCACGTCAATGAGTTTTTCGACCTCTTCATACCTGTCTAGCTTGGCAAGGACATAAACAAGGTCCATATAATTTCGCATGTAATCCAGATCCTGTTCGCAAAGCCCCTCTTCCGGTGACTTTACCGAGAACATGATATCGTTGTATCTGCTCCAGAACCAGTAGACATTCTCTCCTTCGCTCTCCTGTTTGGCAAGCCTGAAGTCCTGCTCGATGAGGTAGTCATTGCGATACGGCACGCTGTCATGGCGCCTGCTGATGGCAACCCTGCCCTTGCCCGTCTCGATCTGATCCGAGAGCGCATAGAGCCCGATGTACACGTCATTAATATACACGTCCACGTAGACATAAAGAGGCACAAACTGACCAGGAGGCGTAATAAAACTGTAGAGGTCATAGGATATATAGTTGTGAATCTGCGAGTTGTCCATGTAATTGGCGATCAGGGTCCATGATCTCTCCGGATTCCTGCCAAACATGCTGACTTTGCTGTCAAACTTAATCTTGAGCGGCTTTTTTTCAAACTTTGAACTCCAGTTGCCGCGGAGCCTTACCTGCGCAGAGCTTGGAGAAATATTGTTATCCCCGGCACCTGTCAGACTGACACTGCATTTCGAGTACTCCTTCGAGAGCAGATAGTCATCATCGAGCCTTATATCTATCCTCGGAAGCGATGAATTTTCGCAGGGAGACTTCTTAAGGTAATCGTAGTTTATCGTACCTGCCTCATGAACATCCTCGCTGAAATCGTACTCCGTCCGGTACAGATCAAGCTCTTCCTCAATGTCATCAAGCTCCTCTCCCGTTATATCATGAACCGCCTCCTCTAAGGAAGTCCTGATGTCCATGGCCTTTTCTTTTTCTCCGTATATATCCTTATCCGCTGCCAGTACCGCCATTATCACGATCGCAGCCGCTGCCAATACTGCTATTATCCTGTTACTCATCTGGTTATCCTTGCCCCGAGTTACAACTAGGAAGCCCTGCACCGGCTGTGCAGGCTTCCTACTTGTAACTCTTGGCACCTATCTACTCTTTAGTACTACACTATCCTTGAAATAATACTTCGCAGTCGCTCCGTTTATCCACTCATCCTTATCAGGAGTTACGTCCTCGTAGAAGAGAAGTTCAGGATGAACGCTGTACTCCATAAGGGCAGCATCCTTAACACTGTCATCATTCAGAATTCGCAATCTTTCTGCGTTCTCTGCCTTATAAGTTGCAGCGCTGCCGTCCAGAAGGTCCGAAAGCGCAGAAGTCGCGCAGTAATAACGCATGTTTGGAATTGTCATGATCGCCGAGCCGAAGAAAATGAATGCAATGCATACTGCTATTACCATCGAGGTACCAATTCCATATCCGGCGATATTCTTATTGAGCATGGCAGTATCATGATTTTTCAATTCCTCTGTACCGGCAACGTCATCCATTCGGACAGCCTGCGTTCTTTTCGCCTCTGCCCGCAGATATACATCCTCCAGGCGCTGCCTTGCCCATGCGGTCAGATAGAAAACAACCAGCACAAGCATCAGTACATACTCCATCCACGCAAGTGCACGGAGCCTGCCCGCGCCGATATTGGCAACAGCAAAAAATGGCGGCACAACATTTGATGACACCAAGAGGAATGCAAAGAGAGCAAACATGAACGGATGCTGAAGCCTCACCTTAAGAGACTCGGACATCTTCCAGAAAACCGCAGCAAGCAGCACGAGCGCTACAAGTGTCTCCCATCTTAACATATCATTTGTCATCATATCGAATGTCGAGTGTATGGATAACAGTATAGACTTTACCGGTCCTATGTGGCCGGTCTCTGCGCTTCTTACAAGATTCCCCGGGGTCAGACACGAACAGGCAAATCCGACAAGGTTAGTCACAGCGGGGATCCATATAAGTCCAAAGGACTTTCTTTTGGATTCATACCGCTCTTTCTCCCTGGCAGAGTCAGGCGCCTCTGTGCCTGCAACTACAAATTTAAAAACGCCTCTCTTTATCATAATAAAGATAAAAAGGATGAGCACCGAGCAGATAGCCAGCTCAAGAGCCGTCATATAATTGGCTCCGCCCATCCAGAAGCCCCAGAATGACGCCCATAGTACCTTACGCTTTCTTGCCTTGGCATCCTCATCATAGACAGATCTTATGAGCAGTCCAAGCCAGAAGAAAGCCATCCCAAAAGTAAATGTATAGTTGATGGCACCGCTGTACCAGTAGAAAGCCTCTGCTCTCATAACCCCCTGGGGGAGGCACTGAACCATAAGTATCAGGGTTACCATACATGCAGTAACCGACATATCCCTGTCAAGCTTCCACATGCGGACAAAGAGCGCATCAAAAAAGTAGAAGACTCCGAAGGTAAGCATGCCAAGAATAATAAACGGAGTCAGAAAGTACCATCCCTCGCCAAAAACTCCCGGACATATGCAGGTCAGGATTATGGAAAAGAAATATCCCTCATACTGCGAATATACTATCCAGGATTTCTTTAAAGACTCTATGACCGTGCCAAAAAAGTTCCCGGTCTCAACAAAGTACAGATGCGGCTGAAGTGCCATGGAAAAGTCATCTGCCGAGGGAAAGTCATAAAATGAAAGGGCCAGCATCGGGATGAGTGACAAAACATACACAGCGGTAAAAAACACCGCAAGGTGCCTCATTTTGATCCTGTAATTCCATTTTGGCAAGCTATAACTAAACATCTGTTACTGTAATACTCCCGTAAACCACAATTTGACAGACACGTCAGTCTTTTATATAAAAATCTTTATACCACTTGGCAAACTTACGAAGCCCTTCCCGAAGGGGCGTGTCCGGCTTAAAGCCGAAGTCCTCATAAAGGGCTGTGACATCAGCATAAGTCACCTCCACATCGCCCGGCTGCATAGGCACGAGTTCCTTGTGGGATTCAAAGTCAAAATCACCGGGAAGAACTCCCGCACTTACAAGCTCCTGCTGAAGTATGTCAACAAAATCAAGGAGATTAACCGGATCGTTGTTGCCGATGTTGTATACCCTGTACTTTACCCCATTCTCATTCTCAGAAGGAGCTGTAGACATGACATTTATCACACCCTCAACAATATCATCCACGAAAGTGAAGTCTCTCTTGCAGTTGCCGTAGTTGAATATCTTAATGGTATCACCTGCGATCAGTTTGTTGGTGAAACCAAAATATGCCATGTCAGGTCTGCCTGCAGGGCCATAAACTGTAAAGAACCTGAGCCCCGTTGATGGTATATCATATAACTTGGAGTAAGCATGCGCCATCAGCTCATTGGACTTCTTGGTCGCGGCATAGAGTGAAACCGGATTGTCAACCTTGTCCTCAACGCTGTAGGGGATCTTCTTGTTGCTCCCGTACACACTGGAGCTGGAAGCATAAACAAGATGCAAAACGCCCTTGTACTCCCCGGCGTCCTTGTTGTCATAGGAATGCCTGCAGGCCTCAAGGATGTTGTAAAATCCTATCAGATTGGATTCCACATATACATCAGGATTTTCAACCGAATATCTAACTCCCCCCTGTGCCGCAAGATTTACAACTACCTCTGGCTTAAACTCAGCAAATACCCTGTCGACAAGATCCCTGTCAGCAATATTCCCCCTGACAAGCTCAAACTGCTCATCAGATCTTACAACGGCTGCAATCTCATCGAGCCTGTAATTCTTGATGCGCACATCGTAGTAGTCATTTAAGTTATCAATTCCAAGGATCCTGCATCCTTCAAACCTTTTTACCAGTTCCATAACAAGATTGGCACCGATAAACCCTGCCGCGCCGGTCACAAGTATCCTCTTGTTATTCAGATTAATATTTTTTTCTAACATAAATTACTCCACAGATTCCATTACTTGGCGCCTCTGCCAAAGAGTACAACGCCTACTGTCTTTAAGATGATCCAGAAGTCCTCGGTGAGGCTCCAGTTGTCAATATATTTAAGATCGAGTTTTACAACTTCGTCAAAGTCAGAAATATCACTTCTGCCGCTTATCTGCCACAGGCCTGTAAGCCCCGGTGTCATGGAAAGCCGCCTTCTGTAGTGCTCATTGTACTGCTCAAACTCAGACTCTGTCGGAGGTCTCGTTCCCACAAGACTCATATCGCCCTTAAGTACGTTAAGGAACTGCGGGAATTCATCAAGGCTGGTCTTTCTTATGAAGTTACCCACCTTGGTAACTCTCGGGTCATTCTCCATCTTGAACATCAGGCCGTTTATCTCATTCTGCGATTCCAGCTCCTTCTTGCGCTCCTCAGCGTCAGTGTACATGGATCTGAATTTGTAGATCCTGAACCTCCTGCCGTTCTTGCCTACTCGCACCTGGGAAAAGAATACAGGGCCCGGTGAGTCAAGCTTGATCGCGGGAGCAAGAAAAAGAGTGATAATGCCCGTGAGCACAAGCCCCACGAAGCCTCCGATGATATCAAATATCCTCTTGATAAAGAGCCGCTTGTAGCTGGTCCTGTTCATGGTGTAGGTGAGAACCGAGTAGTCCATGAAATCCCCAACCTGCGTCACTGCCTTGCCAACGCTTGGAAGTTCAAGACAGTAGTGGGTCGTGATACCCATCTCCTCAAATCCAAGGATTATGTCCTCCATCTGATCCTGCGGAATATTCGGAGTATTGATAAACACCTCATCAAAGGGATCTGTGATAAGGCGGCTCGTGATGTCATTTATCCCATAGTGAACATGCACGTCTCCAACATGCCATGGAACTTCTTCCGATGCCTTTTCCATGTCAGCGCAGTAGGCTCTGACAATCTTGTAGCCAACGCTCCCGGCTCTGCCCTGGAGCCTTTGAAGTGTCTTCTCCATGAGATCGCGCTCTGTGATGACTACAACCCTTGTCACATTGTGTTCACTTGAAATGTGACTTCGCAATATCTTTTTAAAAAGAATCCTCGCAAGCAGATCCAGAAGAATATCTATCCATATAAAGTTGGCTACCACATATCTGGACAGAAATACCGTCCACTGCAGAAAGAATACAACCATGAGCGAGGCAACGATGATAATTGCGACAGCCTTAATGACTGCTATCAGCTCATGCGCTGTTCCCCTCGTGATAAAATCCCTGTCCCAGTCAGCCAGGAATGTGTAGAAAACACAAAACAGGAGGATGACAACACACACCATGTAGTGGAGTGTCTTATTCCCCCAGTCATTATTGTCGTTGTACCTGAGCCACGTAGCCAGCAGGTATGACAGGATAATGCATGCCATATCTACCAGCAGAAGTGCATAGGTCTGCAGCGTTTTATACTTTTCATTCATACGTATTAACTCCGTGATATTTGATCAGGCTTTTTTGTAGTAATCCACTATCTTTTTCACAGCATGAATAACGTCTTCCACGTCCTCATCGGTCATCATAGGATAAAGCGGAATGCTCATGATGCCCTTATATATCTTCTCCGCAACAGGGCACAATCCCTTCTTAAATCCAAGACTTTGATAGTAAGGGAAGAAGTACACCGGGACATAGTGCACCTGACAGTGTACATTCTCTGCCGCCATGGCGTCAAAAAACTCGCGCCTTGTGCAGGTGAGACGCTCCAGATCCAGCTGAATTATGTAAAGATGCCTTGTTGTATCTGACTCAGGTATTTCCTTCTGTACAATTATCTCAGGAATATCAGAGAATGCCTCATTGTATCTGTTTACGATCTCCTTTCTCCTGTCAGAGAATTTCTGCAGCTTCTTAAGCTGGCTTAAAAGCAGAGCCGACTGGAAATCAGTCAGTCTGTAGTTAAAGCCAAGCTGCTGCATCTCATATACCCACGGTCCCTCAGGCTCCTCTACATACCTTGAAGGATCACGGACAATGCCGTGCTGCGAGGCAAGGCGCAGTTTCCTGTAGAGCTCAGGATCATTGGTTGTAATGGCGCCGCCCTCCCCCGAGGTAATAGTCTTAACAGGGTGGAAGCTAAAGCATGTCATATCAGACATAGATCCCTCCGGCACGCCTTTATACTTGGTTCCTATGGCATGAGCTGCGTCTATTATAAAGAGAAGATTGTGACGCTCACAGATCTCTCTTATGCGGTCGTGGTCAACGGCCTGGCCGGTGAAATCAACTGCTATGACAGCCTTTGTCTTATCCGTAATGCACTTTTCTATGCTGTCCGGATCTATGTTATAGGTATCGGGATCAACATCCGCAAACACCGGCATAGCTCCGACATAGCGGGCACAGTTGGCAGAAGCGGCAAAAGTGAGGGGAGTTGTAATAACTTCATCGCCCTCGTGAAGGCCTGCCGCGATCGAAGCGCAGTGAAGGGCTGCCGTACCGTTACAAACCGCAACGGCATATTTGGCACCTGTAACTTCGCACAGCTTTTTCTCAAGTTCATCAACATAGGGGCCGCAGGTAATGAGGTCTCCCTTCAGAGCAGCAGCAACTGTCTCAACATCGTTGTCATCGATCCACTGCCTTCCATAAAATATACTGTTCTTCCTGACCGGCTCACCGCCAAAAATCGCAAGTTTTTCCATATTTCACCTCAATAATATTATTGTATTATACTACAGATTGCCTAACAATCCTTTCAAAAGATTATAAATACTATAGTTAAACACTCCGATATAATGGAACACACCCAATAAAATGAGCTTTGGTCTGCCTGCCTTAAGATATTTTCTGCAGTAGTACTTTCTGCTCTCAAAAGCAATCTCAAGCCTTTTCTGAACGGATCTTATATTCTTATCTATGCTCACAGAGTGATAGTGATCATAGCTGTAATCATTAAGGAGGTAATTAGTCTTACCTGCCTTTTTTAGTCTGTACGCAAGTATATTCTCTTCATAATACAAAAATGTTCTGCTGTCAAATCCGCCCACGGACTTAAAGGTGTCAAGGCGGCAGGCAAAAAAGGAGCCGGGTAGGACTTCTGCCCTGCTGACAGAGCCGGTAAGTTCGCTGTCACGGTACTCGGTGCGGTCACCGAAGAGCTTCTTGATTATAAGAGAGTCCTGCAGCAGGCAGTCTCTGTAGCGTGGAAGCTTCCATGCTACGGGAAGTCTTATGGATGACAGACAGTTCATCCTGCACGTTACAAGGCCCGCATCAGGAGTGGTCTGTAGCAGTTCTATCATAGCGGAAAGCGCCTGCTCGGTGAAAAAGACATCCGGATTGGAGATAACAATGAATTCAGGGTCATAGTTATCAGCAAGGAATTGCACTCCCTCGTTGTTGCCCGATGCATAGCCCCTGTTTTTCTTTGTTTTTATAACGTCTGTTTTCTCATCAGTCAGTAGTTTCAGCCTTTCAAAGGATCCGTCTGTAGAGCAGTTGTCAACTATGACGATCCTGTCGATACTGCTGTAATCCCTGATCTTACTTATGAACTTTGTAACTGTTTCCGAATCATTGTAGTTCAGAACAACAAGTCCTGTTCCGGTCTTCATAGTCACTTCCTTCAATATGCATTTCAAATCAAGTGTTTTTATTTCCTATCACCGTTTTGACTGTCTCTGATCTGATTGTCCTGGACAAATCTGTTCTCCATCTCGAGCAGTCCCTTTTGCCGGTCTTTTATTTTCCTGAAGGGAATTCCCACATTTATCGTCCATGGCTCAGGGTCTCTGTTTATCAGAGTCATTGCGCCAAATGCGCTGCCCTCTTTGACATCCACGCCCGGAAGCACTACGCTTGTGGATCCGATTATTACATGGCGACGTATATAAACAGGCCTGCTTATCACATGCTTGTACTGCTCGGGAACTGTCGGATTGGTCATACTCGCGCCCGAATAATCATCTGAAATGCTGTATATGCTTACCCTTGATGACATATTGGCGAAGTCCTCAACGAATATCCCTTCCTCTCCGCCATACAGCGCCGAATAGGCAGCGATATGTATATTATTGCAAAGCTCTATTCTTCCACTTAATATGCAGAAGTCATCAACCCGCACATTATTTCCTATAACCATTTTTTCCGGGGCATATATGCTCGCCTTTCTGCTGATACAGACATTTTCACCAATCTTCTTAAATCCGATCGCAAGTAGTTCCCCCGGCTCATAAAAGCTCGTCATACTAAGCCTCCTATCTGTTTACGATAATGCCACAAATCCTGTCAACATCCTCTATAGACAAGTCAGCATACAGAGGCAGGGTAAGAACTCTGTCAGCGCAAAAAGCAGCTACCGGAGTTTTTTCCCTTCCTGCGGTGGGCAGATATTTATAGCACTCAAAACTGTTTGTTATCGGATAAAAATACCTTCTGGCCACGATGTTTTCTTTTGCCAGATCTGAGAGTATCCTGTTACGGTTATCGGTAAATCCGTCAAACACCACAGGAAAATATGCATAATTGGACTCCACGTCCTCTTGTATTTTAGAGAGTTTTATACCCTTTATCCCATCCAGGTTCTCTCTGTATCTCTCAACTATTATCTTCCTCTTGGCGATCTCATCTTTCAAATGACGGAGATTACATATCCCCATCGCTGCCTGAAACTCATTCATTTTGGCATTGCCGCCAACATACATTACGCTGTCTTCATTCCTTATGCCAAAGTTCTTCATATCATTCATTATCTGGACAAGCTCATCATTCTGAAAGCAGACCGCGCCGCCCTCGATCGTATTAAAGACCTTGGTGGCATGGAAAGAGAACATGGAGGCATCGCCAAAATTCGCGGAAGAAATGCCTTTATACCTTACAGCAAAAGCATGAGCCGCATCGTATATGACTTTCAGGTCATATTTCTTAGCCAGGCTGCCTATTGCTTCCACATCGCACATATTGCCGTACACGTGAACAGGAACAATTGCAACTGTTTTTTCAGTGATCAGGGACTCGATCTTATCAACATCAATCGTATAGTCATCCGGGTTTATATCACAGAAAACCGGAGTCAATCCGTTCCTTACAATAGCATGTGTTGTTGATGCAAATGTGAAGGGCGTCGTGATAACCTCGGCATGCTTTGGCAGCTGCATCGCCGCTATCACGCACTCGAGAGCAAGATGTCCGTTAGTGTAGAGGACAACGTGAGGGCAGTCCAGGAAGTTCTCCAGGTCCTTCTGAAGCTGAATGTGCTCTTCACCCATATTGGTCAGCCAGTGACTGTCCCAGAGCTTTTTTATCTCTCTGCAATACTCGTCATAATCCGGCATTGAAGATCTGGTCACAAGTATTTTATCCATTATCTTTTGCTCCTCGATTCCTTTTAAGGATTATTGTCATTAAATATCTGAACGCTTCCTGCCGGGTTACAACAGATAGGACAAAATATACTATTGCCCCCGCCACAACCTGCAGGATAACAGTAACCGCGTCGCCAAATCCGATCACGGATATGGGATAAATAACCGCCCCCATGATCACTGCGATTAGAAAAGCCGGAAGAATATCTTGCATCTGTTCCCGGTATGTGTAATTCAGCAGCTTTATATTCGGATACGCATTTATAAACGTACTTATTATTCCCGAAACCACAAGGCTCCAGGCAATAGCCAGCGGCCCATACCAAAGCGCAGCCAGCAGAGTCACAATTCCTATCAGTTTTTTTACAACCTCAAGCTTCAGAAAAAGATCGCTCCTGCCCATAGCGTTTATAGCCTGCAGGTTCGCAGTATGGATAGGCCACAGACCATAGGTGAAGCAGAAGATCTGAAGGTACGGAACACAGGGAAGCCATTTTTCCGTGAGCAGCAGTCTGATCAGCGGCCCGGCAGCAACGCCAAGTCCCACCATCATCGGCCACATAAGAAATGAGCCAACCTGGATCGCCCTTCTTGTCATATTCCTGACCTTTTCTTTATCGCTCTGGTTTTCTGAAAGTGCAGGAAATAAAACACTGCTTATCGAGGTGTTTATATTTGTAACGATCAGTCCGGGATATTTATCACCCTGATTGTAAAAGGCAAGATCTTCTTTTGTGTACATTTTCCCGATGATCAGGCTGCGCACCTGGTTATATCCTGTGTCTAGGAGCGCCGAGACCAGGAGCTTCCATCCGTACGAGATGAGGTCTTTGGCCCTCGTAAAAGAAACCTTCAGCTGCGGCCTCCATCTGACCGTGAACCATAGTACCAGTGTGTCCGTACAGGTATTGGTAAGATACTGCGCTATCAGGGCCCAGACTCCATAGCCCTTATAAGCCATAGCGATACCGACTACTCCTGATATGAGAGTGCCAAAGAGCGTAGACCAGAAGAACCTCTTAAACAGCATGTGCCTGGAAACATAGGCCTGCTGAACTGTATTGATCGCGGCGACGATGATCCTGACTCCGATCACCCTAAGTCCCGGTGCCAGTATCGGCAATTCATAGTAATCTGCAATAAAAGGTGCCGCGAAAAATATAATAAAATACAAAACAACCGAGATCCCCAGATTAATAAAAAAGACTGAGGAAAAATCCAAATTGTCTGCGTCTTTTTTCTGTATAAGTGCCGATCCGAATCCGTTTGCCACAAAGACATTGGCAATGGTGATAAACACCATAATAAGCGCAACTGCGCCATACTCATCGGGAGACAGCAGCCTTGCAAGTATTATTGATACGACCAGCGATATTATTTGCGCGGTGATCCTCTCTCCAAACTTCCACAAAAGTCCGGAAACCACCTTTTTACGTGTTCCCATTTAAAAACGCCCTTTTTATTATCCCCAGTTTCTGTCTGAGCGGTATATATCTGTAAAAGAATCTGTTGCAAAAGCACTTATGGTATTCGCCGCTTCGCAGGTAACACAGAAAATATTCCCGTGAGATCATCATCTTAACTTCACGGTGGTATTTATTATCCGTATAAGCGTCAAACCTTCTGTAAACAGGCAGCATGCCCTCAAGCACTCTCACTGCCCCCTTTTTGTTGTCTGAACTGCTGCTGAATGAAACGGCGGTGTTAGTCCGATACACGCACATGATCTTATCGGAATAGTAAGCCTTCCCAAGCATGCACAGGTGCATCCTAAGCGGTCTGTCCAGGACGCCCACAGTATCCCCGAATATCTCCTCCGGCTCCGAGATAAGATCCTGTCTTTTACACATCATCGACGCTGTCGGAGGAAGTATTTTTTCGATCAAAAGTTCCCGCTCTGTAAGGTACCCTGTCTTATCATAGGGATTTATCGGATGTCTTAAACCGGTCGCATTGTCATAGCTATAACCGTTGTGCATATATAAAGAGCACTCGGGGTGTCCTTCCATATAGTCCGCTTGGGTCTGCAGCTTGTGTTCATCGCACCAGTAGTCATCCCCCTCACAGATCGCAATATATTTGCCTCTTGCTCTTTCTGCGATCAGTTTGAACAGATTAACATTTTGGGAATACTGATTGCTCGTCTCATAAAAGGGAATAAATCTACCCGGATAATCGCTTACATACCGGTCTATGATCCTTCGTGTTCCGTCTTTGGAACAGTCATCATGGATAATAAACTCTACCGGAAAATCAGTGACCTGTTTTGCAAATCCATCAAGCGTTTCGGATATAAATTCCTCATGATTATATGCCAGGCATATTACACTTACCATAACCGGGCTGTTTTCCATTTCATAACCCCATTTCAAATTTACTCATCAGTACATCCTGTCATCTCTTGGTTTCCATCCCGGCCTGTATGTCTCATCAAGCCCCAGGATTCCTTTTATTCCATCTCTGACCGCCCTTGAAAAGACCCTTGCATACTCCTTGTTCTTTGCAAAAATCCACAGATAGCAGGATTTCACAATGCACCTTAAAGCAAATCTCCTGTATTCGAAGGCACCGAAATGGTTTTTGTACATATCAAGGACGTTTCTGTTTCCATAGTATTCCTTCCAGGAGAGCGTCGTAGAGACACTGACACAGTCGTGGTCGACCACCATACCGGTCACACAGTAGATGTGTCCTTTTTCAGAGAGCCTCAGGCTGTGCTCCGCATCATCATGCCAGATAAAATACTCCTTTTTGGTCAGCCCGACTTCCCTAAGCTTTGGGATGCTTATGATAGTGCCCACATAGGAAAAAGCATTCAGCGGAAAGAACTCTCTTTTATAAGCGCCAAGCGGTATCAGCTCAGTCACTATCCTGCCGCGCCTTGAGTAGTAATTCTTCCTGTGGTTTAAGGATATCTCTCCTTCTTCATTTACCACTGAGCATATTGCAGAGATATTCTCGCCCTCGCGTGATGCCAGGAACTTCTCAGCAACGAGGAGCGCATCATTCCTTGGATAGGCATCGTCATCCGAAACCCACACCCAGTCGCAGTCAGACTCTGAGGCGTACTTAAGCCCCGTGTAGAACCCGCCGCTGCCGCCGAGGTTACTCCCGGTGTTAATGACAGTCTTTTTAAAAGGTTCAGCAACTTCCTTCCAGCCGGAAAGCCAGTCCGAGGTTCCATCGGTTGACGCATTGTCCACAACTATGACCTCGTCTGCCTTTCTTAGCTGATCTGAGAAGCATCTGAGGCTGTTCTTTAGTTTATCAAGACGGTTATAGGTCACTATAACTGCACAGATTTTCATCAATTCCAAACTCCCGCCAAGCTCATTTTGTCTCAATCAGGTTGCCTTCGAGGTCGTAATATCTGGTCTGGGTAACTTTGCCGCTGTCATTGTAGTCATTCTCCACAGCTGCATATTTCTTCTTATAGAGTACAGGCTCACCTTCAAGCCCATAATACTCCATGCGCACGACATTCTTAGAAGAATCAAATGTTTTCCTAACTTCAAAATACCTGTATGTTTTAAGAATTACAGGTTCATTATCAAGGCCATAATATCGTATGACATTGCGGTTATTGTTATCATCGTATTCATAACCTCTAGCATGATACCCGGAAGACTTTAGTACCTTCTCTCCATCTGTTCCATAATAAGCCTCAGATATCACCCTTTTCTCGCTGTCATACTCCCTATGAACAGATGACCACTCGCCATCACGAAGCATTGGTTCTCCATCAGAACCATAATAGGTTATAACACTGACATTGCCATTTTCATCATACTCCCTGCTGAAAGCACAGTAGTCATCCTTCAGTATCAAGCCTTCTCCGTCACTGTTGAACTTGCCCCTATATATCAGTCTCTTCTTGGAGTCAAACTCCTGTCTTATCTCAATATAACCCTCACTTGTATCCTCGCTGAAGTACCTCGTAGCTATATTGTTGCCAAACTTGTCATACTCCCTGGTCACGCTGGCATATTCGTTGTCATAGTCATCTTCAAGGGTAACAGTATTGCCCTGCGCATCTGCATAATACTGAACCGTTACACGTCCGTTCTCATCATAGACACTGTGGATCTCAGCGTAGCCGGCACCAATATTTACAGGATGCTCTTCATCATCAATATATACTATAAGTGTCTTATTGCCTGCATCGTCATACTCAAATCTGCATCCGGAGTAGCCTTCCGGCAAAGTGCATCTTGAGCCATTTACATCGTAGTAGTGCTCTGTAATCTCATTGCCCTTTTCGTCATATTCCAGATGGATTTCAGCGTATCCCAAGGAAGTCTTAACAGGATTACCATCTACACCACAGTATTTTATGACAGTAGGGCTTCCCCATACGTTTACCTCCTGCTCGTAGGACGCATATCCGTCGGCGCAAAGTGCCGGATCACCGTTTACATCAAAGTATCTCTCAGCAACTACGTTATCAAGCCTATCGTATTCTCTTCTGACCTCTGCATAGCCCTGCTCGCAGTTCATCGGCTCGCCGTTCTGATCATAGAATCTCGTAACAGTCCTGTTTCCATCCCTGTCATACTCATACTCGTATGCGAATACACCCTCGTCAGAATATGTCTTGTTACCATCGAGATCATAGTATTCAACTCTTGAGAGTAGCCCCTTCCTATTGTACGTATAGTGATAGTCATAGTCGGGTTTTACCACGTAGTAGGCTGACAAGGCATTAAGACTTACGCTCTTATCCTTTTTAATAGAAAAAGTATAGTTCGAACCGCTTGAAGAAAATTTATAGTCAAAGGTGTATTCGCCATTATCTGATACATTTGTTATAGTCAGATCCCTTGTAATCTTTTTCCCTGTAACAGGATTTATTGTCAAAGTGCCAAAGCTCGATGTCTCATCACTTATCTCTCCGGCTGCCTCAAGGAATATCTTGAGCTCATATCTGCCCTTATAAAGGGCATACTGCTCCGAAGAATACTCAATAGTATCGAAAGATATTCTTCTGTCGTCAATGATGTCGTCGCATGAAAACAGTGCATCCGATACTCCTAACCTCGCCCCGTTATATCCCTTAACAATAAAGGTCACGTCGCCGTGAGAGGTATCAAACTTAACATCATAGGAGAGCACTCCGTCCTTCTTAAAGTCATCTGCATCATAATCAAACACCGCATCCGTACCCTCGGATGAAGTCACCTGAAGACTGCAGATCTTCCCTTTTGCAGGTGCATCACCCACCAGAGTAATCGTCCCAGTAAGCTCACCCCGCGTTCCAAATGCCGGATATGACACCGACTTATGGCATTCAGCCAGGTTGATCTGAGTATCAGCATAGTAGTACCCCGCGACGTGATACCCGGCTTCACTTAGCGCATCAGCAACCGCTCTGTCTGTAGTATAAACAGCAGAGTAGTCAGAGATCCTGGAGTACAGGAACCCCCTTGCAAAATATGCAACAGAATATTCCGGATCAGTTATTATGGTGCAGTCAAGCTTTCTAACCAAATCTTCTCCGGAGAATATGGATCTCTTTATTCCTTTAAATTCGCCGGCATAATCTGCCGTCAGCACATCTGCATAGACAGGTTCTTCATGGGATGCCATAACAATCTCAACCGCATCCCTGTCAGCTTCAATCCTTGCAGAAATATCCATATCATCATTATTTCTGCGGTACACCATAGCCCTGGTTGCAGAAAACAGGAAGGGAGCCGTGAGCAAAACTACCAACGCCGCTGCAATCAAGGCACCGCATACCGTCACAGCCTTACCGGACAGCTTTCTGTAATTAAGGATCGGACTATATTCATCCACAAATCCTGCCAGTGGCAAAAACATAAGGGAATTGTATCCGATATCAATAAAATGATGCTCCTCAAAGGAGTGTATCGCAATTATGATAGCAACAAGAACGATTCGCCTGTTGCCACCTCTGATAGCCCTGAAAAGTATGTAAAACCATATTGCCGCCAATACAAGACTTGCAATCATGCCAAAACAGACAGCTAACTGTATGTACGAATTGTCAAGGAAGTTGTATTCATCAGACTTGGCCATACCGGGCTGGGAACTTCCAATCATCGGAACATACTGACCAATAAGCCTGATTCCAAGAGATGTGATACCCTGATAGGTATACTCAAATCTATTATGTATCAAGTCATTGAGCTTGACAGCCCAGGAGTACCCTGAACCATACATCATACTAAAAAAGAAAATTGCCGCAGCAAGAATAGGAACCGCTGCAACCGATATGATATTCAGCAGCCTGTCAATCCACTTAAATACAGCCCTTCCGGATGCGCGCTCAGCAAGCATCGCATATACCATAAATACCAGAAGCAGTGCTGAACATATAGTAGATGTATTGGAACTGTAGTAGAATCCGGACAACAACATAGCAGCCACTGTCGCAGCAACAGTGAAGTAAATCGGAATGCTCTCTCCAACGACAAACAGCATCAGACAGGCATAGAGCAACAGACTTGCTATGTTGGTCGGATATATAAATCCGGCTGTCGATCGAATCCTTATTTTACTTACGTATACAACATTTAACGACGGATCTATAGCAAAGGCATAGACAAAAGATACCAGTATAATCCCCAGGCTTATAAAGCTAAGGGATTTAAGTGCCTTCCTATGATCAACTCCGATGCTCCCAGCGGCGAACATACCAAGGTATCTAAGGCTCTCATATCCACAGAGTGAAGCCAGGATCCAGAGTGCTGCCATAAATATGCTTCCAAGTACAAACTTATCCTTGCTCTCAGCGTGAGTTATGAGCTGAAGGATTGCTGCAACAGGGATAATTACAGGGAAAAAGCCCTTAAAAAAAGACGTAAGCGGCAGGCTAAGATTGGATATAGATGCTATCTCCACATATCCATAGACACAAAAAACAAACATGAACAGTATCTCTGAGTACTTCTTCATGTCTGTTATTGTCCATATTGCTTTATCTAATGCTTTAACAAAATTACTCTTATTTTTTCTCATAGTTATGGGTATTCTATCACAGAATGCGCCTAAAATAAACAATCAGCAAAGTCCCCCAGAAAATAATGCCAAGGCTTAGCCGCAGTCTCTCCATCCTCGCGGCATTGGGAGCAAGGTATCCCCCCTCAATCTTATCTTCCTCGTGAGCATAATATGTGTACATCGGTTCATTCTCATCAGTGTAATTGAGAACAACGTTACCTTCAGCCTTTATTCTCTGTATGTCTTCTTCAGAGTATGTATGCCCCTCCACATCAAATTCATTGACTACCGCATGTTCCATGTAGCTCTTGTCTGCAAGCACATAATCCGGATCAGGATTCATCACAAAGATCACAACCGATAAAACAACAAGCACTGCAAAGCAGATTAGGGCCGCAGCACTCTTCCATGACTTTCTCCTGTCATCTGCCTTCTTAAATCCAAGGACAGGCACTTCAACTTTCCTCGACCCGATCTGCAGTATCTGAATCTTGCTTCCGGCAAAAGAGGCATCGGAAACTCTCGCAAGTTCCCTGTACAGCCATATCCCCATGAAGCAGAAGACAAGATTCTTGAATCCAATGTTGTAGAGGAAAGGATCCGAAACGCCCATTACCAGCAGCGTAAATGTGATCACAAGTTCGGAAATCCGCTGCTCCCTGACCTCATCATACAACAGAAGAATCCACAATAGAGTGATCAGAATAAATGGTACCACTCCAAGCTGCAGAAAGAGATACAACTGGGACAGGTCTATTCCATAGGGAATATTATCCGGGTTGATCAGTCTGACGCCAAAGAGCGAGAGATGATTATTTATCCAGTAATAGTTTCCCACGTCCCATCTTGATCCAAGGTTGTAGACTATTCCCTTAACAAGATCTATAGTCTCCTTTTTCGCCAGTGCCGGACCTACTAAGGAAGAAAGCCACAAAAATGGAAACAGCAGGATGAGGACAGCTTTCTCCGGTATCCCTGCTTTTCCCCTATATGCATAGAAAATATTCAAAGCGAGAAATCCAGCAGTCATCATGAGACCGGTATTGCTTCCTGAATACAAATATATGATGACCGCAACTGCCATCATCACGAAGGATGTCTTCCACATTCGAACCTTGTCGCTGTGACCAACAGTATACATAATCATAATCGTGATGATCGTAAAAGATGAACTCAGCGTATTGGGGTGCGGAAATCCAAGTGACCTTCTGAAGACTTCGCCAACCAGCGGCCTTCCCTGAAGATATGAGAAATCTTCTATAAATCCAAACGATGTCAGAAATGTGAGAACCGCCATCCCAGCCAGACCGGCTGCAGCTCCGATTTTGAAGAGAGTCTTTACATCTATCCCCTTCATCCCCAGCATGAGCATGAAGTACAAAAGAAGCCCCTTCTCCCCGGTCCGAAGGTATACAATTCCCGCAACAGCCATAAAAGCCGCGATCACTGCATACTCGGCTATACTGTGCTCTGTCATCAGGACAGACACCGCCCACAGGCAAAAGCCAAGAACCAGAACCGGACCATACAGGGGCTTACTCTCGTAGATTCCCCACATGCGCATCCCGAACATCACCGCAAAAAACATATAAAATATAAGTTCCCTGATTGAAACCTTAGTCTTTTCTATAATCATAACCTGCCTTTTCCGGTTCTATTACGCAATGCTGAATGATACACCTTCATTATTATCTCTGCAGATTTCTTCCAACTAAAATGCTTTGCCCTCTCATATCCAAGAGCTATTAGCCTGTGCCTCAATTCCTGATCGGTGACAAGCTCTGTTACTGCCCTCTCTATGTCCTCTTCAGAGAAGGGATCGAAATAGATTCCTGCATCTGCCACAACCTCGGGGAGCGATGTCCTGTCAGATACCGCAACCGGAGTTCCACATGCCATTGCCTCGAGAGGGGGTATCCCAAAGCCCTCAAAAAATGACGGATACACAAAACAGAGTGCCGCATTGTAGAGACTTACCAGATCTTCATTAGAGACATAATCCGTCAGCACTACCCTGTCACTGGACAAAAGAGCCTCCTTCATGATATCTTCCGTCATCCAGGCCTTCTTGCCCACGATGACCAGTTTGATGTCTGTTCCGGACTTTTTCTGCATTCGAAGAAAAGCCCTAATGAGCCTTGGAAGGTTCTTCCTTGGCTGGAGATTGCCAACTGAGAGGATATACGGGCAGTCTCCGATATCAAACTTTGACCGCAGATCACTCTCATCAAGTTCTGCGGGATCAAGACGTCTGAAGGAAGAGTCAACCGCGTTGTAGGTCACAAAGACCTTCTCCGAATCTATTCGATAGCTGCTTACAATATCTTCTTTGGCATTTTCCGATACAGTAAAGACAGCCCTTGACTTCCTTGCTGCATAGGGAATCAGTAGCTTTTGTCTGAAGTATTCCTTCTTAGTGAAGATATTTTTGTAATGCTCAAAACAGATGTCGTGGATAGTCACCACAACAGGGCAGGGACGTCTAAAAGGGATAAAGTACTGCATATGCAGAACATCCAGATGATACTTTTTACAGAGTTTGGGAATCTCAACAAAATTCCTCTTAAATGCTCCCTCTTCCTCAAATCTCACAATCGTGAATTTATCCGAAAGGAATGACACATCAGCCTTTTTGCTGACAAAGAGTATCACCTCGTCACTGCCTGTATCCATGTTGGCTAGTATATTGCTGTAGTAGCTCTCATTCCCCCCGGAATGGTCGCCAAGCATATGTCCGTCTATACCGATTCTCATAATGTCACGTTATCCTATAAGTTACGAGTCAAGAATATCCTCTCATACTCGTCGCATATCTTCTTCCAGCTGTATTCGTTCAAAATACGATCTTTGGCCTTGCGTCCCATACGCTCAATCTCTTCAGGTGCCATCTTATCAGCCTGATTGATAAGAGAAGACAGGCTCCCCTCTTCCTTGCTCCAGAAGAGCGCGCTGTCCTCAGCCACCTCACGGTTAAAGCCGACATCCAGAAGAAGGTTTAAATTGGTACTTGCAAGGGACTCAAGAAGAGACGGATTGGTCCCACCAACCTCATGTCCGTGGAAATATCCGTAAGCCCTCTCCCTGATCTTACGAAGGAGCTCTGCGTCATATACAGTACCTACAAACTTGATCCTCTTATCCTGTCTGTAATGGAGTTTCTGCTGAAGTTCCTGGGCATACTTGGGGTTTTCCGTTGTTACTATCGCAAAATCTTTTTTGGTATTGCTACTCATAAACTCACGGATCATAATCTCAAAGTTATTCTCAGCAACAAAACGTCCCACCGAGATATAGTATGAGTCTGAAAGATTGTGCTCCGTTATCCAGTTCCTGAATCTGATATCATCATCAGAAAGAGATGATGGAACTATATCAGCTCCATATGCGATAAATACAGTCCTCGGCTTATATGCTGAGTACTCATCCTTAATATACTCCTCTATATTCTTGCTGTCACACACGACGAGATCAGCATTTTTGACAGCGTATCTCTCAGAGAGTTTCCAGTACCTTCGGATCAGCACATTCCACTTTCTGCGCCAGTCCTCGTGACCATCGGGATTCTGATAGACATAGCCATTTGCCGCGTGAATCCTTTTTACGAATTTCTTCTCAAAAGGCCCCACTCTTGAAGCAAGAATATAGACAACAGGATTAGCAATATGGTTCTTCTCTATATGCTCACAAGCCCACCGAAGCGCCCTAAGGTCATAGTATATAGCCTGCGCAGCACCAATCTGCGGCACCTTTATAAGGAAACAGTGGACATTGCAGTATGTAAACTCCTCGTCATTGATCCTCGAAGCTCCGGGGAGTTTCTCGACCTCCATAAATCCCTGTCCATTGGCTTTACATGCCACATGGTACTTGATTCTCTTATTATTCTCATGCCCTTGCAGAAGATTCATAACAAAAGACTCATATCCTCCGTACATACCGATGGACTTACTTCCAATGATGTATACATGTCGAATGCTGCCATCATCCTCATTATTATCTCCCAAACCGTATCCGTCTCCGGATATGTCAATCTCCTCTGCCTTTTTCCGCATGGCAATTAAATAATTGTGGTAAAGGATTCTGAACAAAGAACAGAGTATGACATTTCCTGTGAAGAAAATCGCAACAACAACCCTTGAAATGGCAAACTCCTGCCTGAAGATAAAAAAGAACATAATATATGCCGCAAAGAATATGATATGCCGTTCAACCGTTCTGACAACTATCTCCCTGTACGACTGCTGTTCAATTCTAGGCTCATTAATAAACAAAAATGCCAGTACATATATCACTACAGCATATATGAAGTAAAGTGCATATGAAGTTATAATAAGTTTGCTGCCAAGTCTTGGCAAAAGAACAACGTACCTGATCCCTATCGCACAAGTGAAAGATATGCACATTGCACCAACATCCAGAATGGCCAGTGTTTTTCTATTTCCTATATACATATTATTTGTTTTTGACATCTCCCACGTATTTCATTGGTTTATCATGCATCTACTTAACCTGTGCGCACCTTCTTCAAGCAATTTTATGATACATGCTATCAGGTTAGAAATTAGGCATATCAAAAGTGTGTACATCAGCCCTGCCAGCATATCATTGACTCCATGGCTGATAAGACGTTCATGTACCTTTGTCATACCGCTTCTGCTCATAACAAGCGGATGTACCAGGTATACAATGAAAGTGTTTTTTGCTAGGAATACGATAAGTTTAGAATTCAATGAACTGAATCTATGATTCTGTTCTTCGATATTCTCAAATATCACCCTGAATGTTATAAATACTGCTATGAGCGTAAGAAATGAAAAAGTCTTAACAAATGTCTGCGAAGAACTCTCTGTAAATTCGCCTTTGGACGTTCCAACAAGATATGTTAAGTATTCTGAAAATGCAATACCAAAAATACAAAACACCCATGCAACCGGTATATATTTTTTTAGTTTACTTATATCAGCTCTGTTAGCCAGATAATAACCCACAACCGGATAAACTATTATGTTCTTGCTTATCCATCCGTATCCAACATTTGAAGTAAGTGCAGGCATACCAAATATATACTCAATCGAAGGTCTAAGGCACCCAAGCGCCAAGAACAATCCCAACAGATATATAAAGGTTTTATCCGATAGATTCCTTGCTATATGCTTAATAAACGGCACAGCAAGTATAAAGCCGATATAAGTATACAAATACCAAAGATGATACCTTATGCTATCTGTATATAATTTCAAAAGAAATGTAATCAAAGAAAACTCTTCAATATCAAAATTAAGCTCCTCCATATAATATATCAGAGAAACCAATACCAGTATGACCAAAAACCTCAGGGCTCTTTTATATGTTTTTATTAAAGGTTCATCCTTTGAAAACAGCAAAGCACCTGAGATTGCCAAAAACAAAGGTACCGCTACTTTGCAGAAAATGGTAATGAACAGATATCCCCAAAACTTAAATCCATCATCGGTTGGAGAGTATGAAGCAAATAAGAAATATGCCCTTTTCCCTGTATGTGTATACACGACAAAAAATGTCGCGAAAATACGTATCGCCTCAAGATACAATTTTCTATTTTTTGATATCGCCATAATCTCCGCCTACGATGCTTGCCACGAATGGATATTTATTGTTCATTTTCTTCTGTTTCAGGGTCTTCTTCAGGAATCTCTCCCGTCACAAAGTTAAGTCTAAGAGTCTTGGGCACTACTCCCATGATGCCGGAATTGCTTTCATCAGGCACATAAGTAAGCCCATCTGCTGTAACAATATTTCTGATCTCATAGGTCGAGCCATAGGGGATTCCGCCTTTAAATGCTGATACCTTCGTGGCAATTGGCTCATCGTCTGCATAGACATCAAAGGTAAACTGTTCCTGGTCTTCCTGCGCTACAACACCGTCAATTGTCACTCTTATGTCGAGCAATGGATAAAAATATCTATAAACTGCAACATCTCTTTCTTTAACTTCTACATCCCCGGATGATCCCGCATAACAGTACTGGTTGTGATAAGCTTTTACGGACGTATCATTCCCCCACATTTCTCCGTTTATCACATCCTTTTCATTGACTTCTATTTTTCTCTCTTTGACAGCATATTTCTTTTCACTCTTGCCAAGCCTCAAAAATGCATCTACTTCTTTAGTAATTTCCTGGACTCTTTTGCCTTCTGCGTTAGCAATGTAATCCTTGCAGGTCGCAGTAAGTTCCCCTGTCCTTGTAGTAAAAGGAATAGCCACAATGGCACGGTCACCTCCAAGCTGTCCATGCTCGATCTGGCCCCTGTTATACTGATATTCAGCTGATACCCATACCGGTTCAATATAGTACCACGTCCCTGCAGGTATGCCTTTATAGTAGTCATAGACATCTGAAGCGACTTTCTCACCATCAAGATACAGATTAAACCTTGCGATATCCCGCTCATTTATATCCTGTTTGGACGGCTTAGCTCCATCTACCAGGAAATTAATGTTCATGATAGGATAAAAATATCTGTAGATAATCGTATTGTCTTCTTCAACTTTTATTTTCCCGGAATTGCCCACATAGACATATCTGTCTGAATATGCCTTGTACTTCTTGGACTTGCCCCAATCAGCAGGATTCACTTTCGTTCCGGCCTTAACCTGTATTGTCCTCTCCTTATATTCAAAATCCTGGCTGCTGTTGCCCGCATTGAGATATTCGTCTACAACTCCCGAAATATCAGCAACAAGATTTCCTTTTGCATCAATCACCCAGTCCTGACATGTCACATTGAGTTTCTTACTCCAATGAGCCTTATAATGCCTGTCACCCAGTGATACTTTGCTTATAGCGACATCGAGCTGCTTCTCAGAGCCGTTAGAGCCCGTCCACCCGGTGAACCTGTATCCCTTACGTTCCGGTCTGCCAAGCGAGATGTCTCCGGTCCCAAGACTGTAATATTCTGTGAGAATAGCACTTCCGTCCCCCAGGTCAAGTGATATTGTATATTTTCTGAAAGCGATTCTTAGTCCTCCTATAAGTACAACGAGGAAGACCAGCAGAAGCAGCCCGTATTTCAAATACTCTTTTATATCTCTTTTCATAGTTAATCCCAATTCCAAATACTAATTTTCAGTTTTACCTATTGCAATCTGAACCAATGAACCTATTCCCGTCGAGCTGTCAGCCGGCATCATTATCCTATATATACCGACTATCACCAGAACCATCATAATTGCTGCAATGATCGACGCTGCCAGGGCGGTAAACACTCTAACACGAGTATCAAGCTTTGGTATATATATTCCTTCTTCAGAATCCTTAATACCAACCGGTGCTATCTCCCCTGCTTTTCCTCCACCTGTGAATGCAAGTCCCGAGAAGATCGCATAGAATGGCAGGTAGGTCGATGATGCAGGATAAAATAGGCCAAGCACCGCAAACAACACCGGAATCATGAGATATCCTCTTCTAATAGAAGAATCAGTACACTCTTTATATCGTTTGTATAACTCATACGCAAGAATTGCTATAAGAGCCAAAACTATCATAGTCCCAACAATTTTATATACATTTGTCAAGTGCCAGTATTCTCCGCCCTGGCCTTCGACAACCTGATTGATCGCATTAACCGCCTTAGACCATTTTCTCTTTTTTAAAGGCTTTTTAAGAACCGGATAAAACAATTGCCAAAAATATATGAGCAGAAACACAGCCGGTGTAAAAGCGATTATCCTGCCGTACCATTTCATCAAAATCTTGCAGTCCTTATCCTTAAAATCCTCTTTAGCTGTCATCTCAAAATATCTTGTAAAGAAGAGTCCCGCTATCGCCATTGCGATATCAATATAAATACTGGGTTCAAGATTATAACTTCTGTTTAGTCCGGGCAGCTTGAAGTAGGAAAGAAGCGGCGTATTGGATGCGCAGAAGGCATAGAGGAACGTTAGTATAAGGCTCTTCTTGAAAAAACGGGCGCTACCATCTCCAACAAAATACAGACCTGCAATTACCAGGAACAGTGTCCAGAAAGCCCTTGAGTCTCCGTAAAGGAAAAAGAGTATCATCCCTGCGGAAGTATAAAACAGGTAATACTTTTCCACCTTGGAATTCTCTTCAGTAAGGTATAGAATGCCGCCCACAAGAATCCCCAGCATAAGAAAAGGAATAAATAGCCCCGGCGCACCCAAAAGCCTCTCTGCCTTAACTATCGTCGCAATATTCCTGGTCAGGAATCTGAACGAACTTATATAAAACACGGTGCACACACCTGCAAAAAGCTGAAGATAGTACCTGTTGGCAACTCCTGCAAAGGCTGAGCTGAGTGCAAGTACGATGCACACTATATATAAAAACGTGTGGGAAATCTCATCATTTCTAAGTGCCAGCTGAACAGCAAAGAGAACGATCACAGCAACTGCCGCAGCTGCTTCGACCATCCTGATCCTGTTTCCAAAGCGAATCCTAAGTTTGTCTGTAAGGACAAATCGGCAGACGCAACAAAGCCCTGCCAGAAGAGCAGCTATCCCAAGAAGGAGGTCTTTGCCTGTGATAAACATTATCTCCCTCGTCTGGTTAATAAAAAACGGAAAAGCCACGATAAGCGCCCTGAAAATATAATCGACCTGTATATCTGCCCCCTCCGGGCTTGGAGGGTTTATCTTAGGTATTATTTTATCCAAATCAAATTTCTTTTCCAAAATCATCTTCCTCCCTACATACCCAGAAACCCATAAAGAGCATCGGAAAATTCATACCCCTTTACCCACAAGTACTCATTGTCATCCATCTTGTACATCGTAAAGCCTTCACTTTCTCTGAGCGATTTCTGGGCAGAATTTTTAGTCACTACAAACCCACGCTTCAGATCAAGTGGAAACTCTTCTGTCGGTATTATCTTATAATCGACCAGATGTAGCTGATATGCTGCCATTCTGTGCGTATTCGTGGAAACAACATATATACTTTTATCAAATTCTCTTTCAGTTTCCAGATACCTGAAAGTCCTGTATCCGCCATCACCCAGATCTGAATAACTGTCTGTTATAACTGCCGAGTTATACCAGCCCCTCTGGTAGTTGAACAGCAAAAGGATCAGGGAAAGCACGACGATGTTCTTTGAAATACCCGATTTAACAAGTTTCAAAGCCAAAAGTGCTATCGCCACAGACAGAATATGTATCCAGATATATAACCCGGATTCTGTCACTTCCTGATCAGCTGAATATAAGCCATAACTTGCAAACGCAAAAAGGCCATTATATGTTCCAATAAGATACGGAACTATAAGCTTCTGAAAAGCGCTATAAACTACCAATATCACAATAATGTATCTGCCTGCCAGGTATTTATCAAAATATTGTCTCCTGTGATAGAGCCTTACAAGAGCAGCATATATTATCAGCGAGAGGTATACTGCATAATAGCGCAGATAATAAAAAGCTTTATATCCGTACTCATAAACTCCTGCGCCCTGCTCAAGTCCGTGCTTGACACCGGATGCCCACAGCATGATCATTCCCGCCATGGTTATTGCAAAAGCAGGCCACATAAAAATATCCATCAGAACAAGATTGTCATCAGTCCTATCAGATCCCAAGTCATTTGTCCTATCCTTCACCAGACGGATCAGCTGGCTTATCAAAAAGAAAAGGGCAAAAATAAAAATGCCGCAGGAATAGAACGATGAAGCAAAAAGATTCCCAACGATTAGTCTGAAAATCGCATTTATAAAACCAATATCAAAAAGTGAATTCAAGGCCGCAAACATGCCAGTTGTGGTAGTTCCTACCGAGTTGACCACGCCGTCCCTGGAAGCAGCATCCCAGTAGTTATTCTCCATGTATGGAATAAACAGCTTTTCAATAATTGCAGCCACAACACCTGCGCCTGCAATTATCGGAACCGGAATGATCAGCTTTTTAAAGATCACAAAACAAAGTACAATAGCGATCACCATGCAGACAACTGCCACCAGAAGCCTGTTGTGGATGATAAGGGCATATAGCATAAGTGCTGCCATCACAAAGGAAAGCACATACTGCTTTGCCCTGTTTTCTTCATGAAAAAGCTTCATAAAAACAAGAATCATTGCCCAGATCACCAGTGTTATCATGGGTTCATTATCCAGATATCTCATCTGGGCATCCGCAAGATACACTATGGCTGTCGCAAAACAAACTGCAGGGACCTGCGGAATGTCCATGTATGACACAGATATCTTATAAATAACGCAGCTTGCGATCGCAAGGATAATGGCCCCTATCGTCATCATCGACCAATAGAGAACAAAAGGATTCCTAGTCAGCATATAAAGCGGTGTGAATATTACGGAATAGCCAAATCCGTAGTATCCAGCAACATCTATCATCCCCGACCAGTCATTGCCTCCGAGCGTTGCCGGCACGACTAAAAAACCCACTTCATCCCTGATGCAGAGCATCTTTTTCTGAGCAAAAAACCACAGGATCCTGAGAAGAAAAGATATGGCAAAGCAAACCATATAATAATATTTGTCTGTCCTTTTCTCCCTTATCAAACTATTATTTCCAAGCCTTTCTTCATTAATGCCAAAAAGGGATGCCGCGTTACTGCATCCCCCAATTATTGATCTCTATCTCTCAGCCTTATTATCCGCACCCTTTGCAGTATCATTGTGTGTGAGGTCACTGCCCGAATCACCATATTCAAGGCGTCTTACATGGTACTGCACATCCTGCAGAATCCTCCTATTGGCGGCTATTGTATCTGCCAATACTCCGATCACAAAGATAAGTACACCAATGATTATAAATGTACAGCCAAGAATAAGAGACTGAATATGTCCACTGGCTACCTTCTGTGCCACAAATATTAAAAATCTGATCCAGACAATAATACCGATAATAATAAACGGGATACTAAGAAGCGTAAATGCCTTCAGAGGCCTGTACATAGCATACGCTCTGAAAATCGTGAGCATCGACTTCTTGACATATCCGAGCATGCTCTTAAACAGCCTTGAAGGTCTGAGCTCAGCATTGGTCCTTATTGGAACACTTGCAATTGCTATACGCTCTCTTCCTGCCTGAACAATGGTCTCAAGAGTATAGGTATAATCATTTACCACATTCATCCTCATGGCAGCTTCGCGGCTCATAGCCCTGAACCCGCTAGGTGCATCCGGCACGGACGTATCAGAGGCCTTTCTCACAACCCAGCTGCCAAGATGCTGCAGCTTCTTTTTGACATAGGAAAAGTGCTCTGTGTCATCAATGGGCCTTGCACCTATAACATAATCAGCCTCACCATTAAGAATAGGTCTTACAATCTTCTCGATATCATCGCCGTTGTACTGGTCATCAGCATCTGTATTGACAATTATGTCAGCTCCGCACCTAAGGCATCCATCGAGTCCTGCCATAAAGCCCCTGGCAAGTCCCTTGTTCTGTTTGAAGCTTATGATATGATGCACTCCCCAGCGCCTTGCAACCTCGACAGTGTTGTCCTTACTGCCGTCATTAATAATCAGGTATTCTATTTCATCCACGCCGTCTATGTGCTTAGGAAGATCATTAAGTGCGACTTCCAGCGTCTCTGCTTCATTGTAACAAGGAATCTGAATGATTAGTTTCACGATATCTCTCCATTTATTATTTTTGTTGTTATCTGTTAAAACACGACTAATTATACATAATTATCATATATATATCAAATCAGCATTATTTTAAAAGAGAGCGGAACTTTCTCTGCAGTTTTCGCGTCAGATTGTTGGTGCCATATTTGTTCATGACAAAATCAATGCCCTTTTTCCTGTAATCTTTCCAGAAGTCCTCTCTGTCTGCGGCATGGGTCGTTGGACGCTCGAGATTCATCTGCCAGCAGTCTTTTGTATTGCTCTCTCTGTAGTCAAGTCTGTTTCTGACCGAATCAAAAAGCTGCATTCCCTTATCTGTATGTATCAGGAAGACAGATGTACCCATAGGATCAAAGAAGTCAGGCATCTTATCCTCCAGATGCCAGAAATCCCCAATTGTGATATCCGTTGCCCTGTCTGTCCTGGTATAGTGGCATTTAGAGCAGCAGGGTCTGAACATTACTTTGCTGCTGTATGCCTTTTTCCACTTAGATAAAGAGATTTCCTTATCTCCAATCCGGGCAATCCCAACAGATTTGTTCCAACCTGTCCGCTTATCCCGGAAGTTAATACTGCTAAGCTTTCCATCTTCTTCAAGTCCCTTTGCATATTCTTTCCATATCATGGGACTTGGAGATCCATGACAGATAATGTCTACAATTGTAACACGACTAAGAATCCCTTTTCTTGACGCAAACTCCTTGAAAGCAGCCCCCTGACAGCCAACACCAAAGAAAATCAGCTCCTTATCAGGGTTATCCGTAAGCCATTTGAGCGCCTTTTTCCAGGAATCAAGCGCATAGCTCTGCATATACATAGAGCCTCTGCATCTATCCCTCTCAGTTTTGTCAAATACGAGCCTGAATTCTGTCTGACGCGACTCATAATTGTAACCGGCACAGAGGACAGCATTCCCATGTTCCAGGAATTCATCCGACAGTACAGTAAAAGCTCCACCCGAAGAACAATGGCTTAATATTTCTCTGTCTTTAGCCCTTCCAGCATAAACTTTAGTTTCCATAGGTTCACAGCTCCTGGTCCCACTTATTTTTTGAAAACACATACGCCAACACACTGATGGCACGAAATACATTTCAGAGGATCTATGACCGGATACAAAAATCCCTCTTCATCCGGTTCCATAGTTATTGCCTCCACCGGACAAATAGCATAGCATGCCGAGCATCCACAGCATTCGTTTTTATTCTTATATAATACCGGAGGTTTGTCTTTTACATTATCCATTTCATCCTACCCGTCTTTTGATCATTTTCCGTGCTTTCTTTAATACCGCCCTTACGAACGATTTATTCAGCACAAGGAAAACACATATTCCCACAATAAGATTTATAACGTCCAGCACCGTCCTTTGCATATAGCACAGTACACTCTCCAGGATCATCACCGCCAGTACCAGCGAGCAGTGCATAATGCCTATTTTTACCCTGATGATCTTCTGAACATCAATTGCCCTATAGACAAACAGGAATATATAAGCAACCAGAGTTGAACCGGAAGCAGCATATAGTCCAATCCATTTAATCGAAGCAATATCCGTAACAAGATTGACTATCGCAGCAACTGTCGTTGTGAGTCCGACACTCCTTGACTTCATATATGCCACATAGATTCCGCCCAGGTATGTTGACATACTGAAAAAGAACATACCAAGAAAGAGGATTGGCATCTGAAAATATGCCTCGCCGTAATCGCCCCTGATAAGGATCTTAAAGAGAATAGGCGTCGCTGCGATCAAAAGTCCAAGGGATCCTGCCATCAGATCATACATTGTCCTGAACATCAGCGAATAGTACTCACTGGCATCTTTATCCTTGGAAACAAGTGATGCGTTCTCCTGCCACGCAAGAGTAAACGTATTCTGTGCAATATACAGAAGGCTTGGCAGTTTATTGGCTACGGCATAAATGGCATTGGCTGAAACCCCCATGACAGCAGTCACGACGAAGCGGTCGGACACTCTCATAACCCAGTTTGAGAGGCTGTTGGGTATCATTGGCCACGAATACTTTAGCATCTCAACAAGAAGCTGCCTGTCAAAGCTGCTAGGATCAACAAACCTAAAGAGTCTTGCCCTCAGAAGAAGATAGATCAGCGAGAAGGTCGAAGCCGCAAACAGAGCTATCGTCGTTCCTAGAAGCCCCATCCTCAGGTAATAAACGCAGACAAGCGTGAATATGATCTTGCCGGCAGCTGAGAATATAGCGCTCAGCGAGTAGGACATGTTCTTATCAAGGCCCCTTGCGATCTGTCTGGCGGCATTGACAAAAATATCGGCCGCAAAATACAGGCAAATGAACAGCCTTACCCAGACATCGATCTTGAACATTACGAAAAACAGTACGACTACAGCAGCCAGCGACGTAGGAACGATAAAGGCAAGAATATTTGTAACGATACTGCTGATCCTCTTCTCATCATCCCTGCAATCTATCAGGAATCTGAATGCTGCAACCTGTATCTGCAGCGTAACAGTTGGAAGGAGCAAAGAAACAAGCACTGTTATCAGGTCGTAGGTGCCGTATTCTTCCTTGGTCAGACATCCCGTTAAAATCGGAAGAGTGATAAAGGAAGCAAGCTTGGGCAAAAAAGTTCCGATCGATATTATCAGCGTGTTCTTTGCCAGTTTACTCTCTCTACTCATAAAATCTCCCGAGAACTCAAAACATGAGCATTCTCACATAAAAGAAACAGTGAATATGGCAAAAAAATGTGCGGATAAAAATCAAGACACGCGCATAGAAGGTATACTATCACACCTCCGGACAAAACGAAAAGTATTTTTTGATTTTTCAGTCGCGCAAGTTCTCTGCAATATCCCACAACGCCGCCAATAAACAGTATCAACGTCACAAATCCGCCTTCATACAAAAGTTCCATTATCACGTTGTGCACATGATTTACCCTGAAAAGAGCAAAATTATAAGCATCTGTCTGAAGCCCTGTTCCAAACAAAGGCCGTTGAACTATCTCTCTAAGCGCAAAGTCCCATATCTGGGTTCTCCTTGTAAGTGTCATAGACTTGCCAAGGACACCGACAATCAGGAATTCAAATATATCCTGCCTTCTGAGCCATACAATAAGCACAAAGAAGGCAACGACTGCAAAAAGTCCCAGCCTGTAATTTACAAACGAAAAGAGCTTTAATACAAAATCTCTTTCATTGACCAAAAGAATAATGACAGCGCCTGCAGCAAAACACAAAATGGCTGTTGCTGATCTCACATAAACAAACGCCGCGGCAATAAATATATATGTCCCGTAGAACAGCTTTGAAAGCTTCTTTTTGTAATTAAGTTCATATACACAGAAAATGATCAGGATTGTAAAGATATAGAAGAAGGATACGTTGTCAACACCCATGAGATACTGGTTTCCAGAGACTCTCCTGCCGTAGTCCAGCCTCATACCCACATCAGGCCTCATGCCTCCTTTATACTCCCCGGGGACATAGTATATGAACATGGTAAGAGCTGTCAAGACGCTGAGCGTCACCCCGTAAATGCAGACAGCTTTGAGGAAAAGTCTTGGATCGTCTCTTAGATTGGTCTTGAACATGGCGATAAAGCCTATGACAGTGACCATGCGGTATATCTGATGTGTAAGATCCCCTGCGTTGATCACCGTTGAAAAAAGAATCGCCACCTGGAAACTGAAAAAAATAAAGTCTGCCCTCGTGATATACTGCCTTTTTATATAGTATGCAATATAGAGCATTGAAACTGCCAGTACATAAACTCGAAAGAACTTATTCACAATTCCTGGCATCAAAAAAGATGCGATCGTCAGAAAAGGCATGAACGCAAGTATATACACAAGCATCTTCTTTTTAACACTAAGCCTGGAGCTCATATAACTAAATAATCCTAACCTTGTCTTTGTCTTCAAACATTTCCATAACCTGGGCAATCGCAACAGATACATTCCTGGTTATGTAATAATCCGGCTTGCCAAATTCCACGCACTTGTTAAATGCAACAAGCTCATTTCTGATGCCTTCTCCCTCAAGCTGGTAGAAGTATCTCTTGTTATCAGCAGGATTCTCATATCGTATTTCAAAATAGTCTGTCTTCCACCAGGGCGCAGGAACATAAATATATCCCTTGGTTCCTGATATGATAAGTTCGCCCTCAGACTTGACACCATTTCCAACCTTCATGGAGGCAAGTGCCTTGGGGAATCCAAAAGCAGCCTTGGCAAATATGTCAAAGGTGTGATCATCATCGATATAGCGGCCAGTCAGTTCGCAGCTCGTATATTCGGTCCCAAGGAGCTGGAAAATCGGTAAAAGAGCCGTCGGCCCCCATCCCGCCATACTGTTCCACAGTGACCCCCACTCTTTTCTTTCAAGTTCTTCATAGTCCTTAAGACTTGTGCAGACAGCATCGACAGAGATGATATCTCCTATCTTACCGCCTTTTACCATGAGAAGAAGCCTGTGAAAGGCCAATGAATAAGCTGTCTTAAGCGCCTCTATGAGCTGCACACCATGCTCCGCGGCCAGTTCGAACAGTTCCTCACACTCAGCCTTTTTAAGCGCTATCGGCGATTCGCAAAGTACGTGCTTGCCCGCCAGAATTGCCTTTTTAGTAAGCTCGTAGTGCTGAGCCGGCATAGCGTGTACATAAATAGCATCAGAAACAGATAGAAGATCCTCATAGGAATCCACCAGATTGGTGACCTTTTTTTCAAACCTGCTCCTGTTATCAGTATACATTCCTGATATGCAAAGCCCGTTTACATACTGACCCTCGTTGATAACTTTATGGAGAAACGGAGAATTACCAACAATGCCCAGATTCAGATTCCTTTTTTTCTCCCGTATCTCAGAGCTTGATACCCCTTCCGTGCGTGGGAGATATACAACCTCGCAGTACTCCTTGAGATAATCAAAATATCCGACCCAGTCAGTGCCCACAGTAAATATATCGACATTGTACTTGATAATGTCGTCAATCTTCTGGCCCTCATACTCCTCAGCAATTATCTCATCAGCGATACCGGTCTTGCGCACCGCCTCTATCCTCTCACTCAGGGACTGCTGCACATTGATCTTGCCCCTTGCCTTGTCAAAGTCATCAGCAGTAACACCGACTATCAGATAGTCCCCAAGTTCTTTGGCTCTTTCAAGGAGCCTTATGTGTCCGTAGTGAAGCAGATCATAGGTACCATAAGTAATTACTTTTTTCAAAAGTTACCTCCCGATAATGTCTGAAAAATATCCCCTGATTCTCTCTCTTTCGGCAGCAAGAATGCCTTCCACACTGCCCCAGTCAACATCAAAGCACTCTGCCTCATCCGGTCTGCCACTTAGGTCCGCAGCCTTGCAGGTGGTTATCAGCTGAGCGCTTCTTATGTTGTATCCGTACTTGTTATCAAGCACAACCAGAAACTTCTTTTCAAAAATGATTGAAAATGCAGTTCCGTGGAAGGAATTGGTAACAACATAATCGGCATCCCGAAACAGTGCCAGAATTTCCTCTACAGCACTGTTGCCCTTATAGTATTTATTATAATGCTTTAAGCTCTTACTTACGACATAAAGATCAAGTCCCTTGTCATCAGCAAGCTTTCTGGCCTTCCGGTACACAGTCTCCTGGTAGGGAACCATGTAAACAAGAACGTAGGGCTTTCTTGGCGCTAAAGATGCTGCTATACTGCACCAGCTTTCCTTTGGTATAAGGAGCGTTGGGTCCATATGCAGATCCGCCCTAAGTCCAAACTGCTGTGAAACCAGCTCTCTTCCTGCTTCTTCCCGGACAGATATCCTTGCAAAATCAGACAGAAGCTTTTTGTAATCCTCTCTCCAATCCTCAGGGATCTCAGAAACGCCAAAGCTTGCAGCGTAGGAGACTTTTTTTTCGTGCAGGTCGTGAAAATCCTGCAGATAAGTATCCTCCCCGCCTGTCCACTTCCTGTTCCAGACCTGGTCACTGCCTGATACAAGGAAGCTGTAATTATCCGCAATCCCCTTAAGAGCACCTCGGCTTCCTACTTTTGGGGACAGGCTCATATGCTTTCTGCAGAAATCCTCAATCTTTTTAATACGGGAGATTGCCAGATAGTAGTGCAGCAAGCCCTTTATGGGATTCTGTCTTCCGGCAACATAGCGGTAATTCCTCTGCTTTTTCACACCCTCGCACTGATAGTCTATAATCTCAGCCTGATCTTCTCCGAAATTATCCTTCAGAAACCTCTGTAGGGCAAAGGCCTGCAGCGCAGCGCCATAGTTATTTGCATTGTGATATGTCAGTATTCCGAATAGTTTACTCATGTGAAACTGCTTCCTTGTACAATGATTCCAGCCTGACCGCAGACGTTACCATGTCAAATCCCTTTTCTTTGGTAACCTCTGAGTAGTCTCTCCTTACAGAAGGCGTATCACAGATCTGTCTGATCCAGTCCTGCCCGGGAGCATCCAAGGGAATCCTTACCACATTTCCTGTAATGTTCACCGCCTCCGGTACAACAGATGATGTAACACACTTAAGCCCTGCCGTCTGCGCCTCTATATTGACAATGCCAAATCCCTCAAATACCGATGGGAGCACAAAAACATCCATCGCCTGATAGAGCCTTGCTGTATCGCTTCTCGCCCCAAGGAAAAGGACATCTCCTTCAAGGCCTTTTTCCCAGACTCTGGCTCTGACAGAATCCATAAGAGGTCCTTCACCGACCAGCATCAGAGCTGCATCGCTTCTATCCTCTTTTATTCCGGCAAAGAGATCTATGAGAAATTCATGATTCTTCTGCCTCGTAAATCTTCCGACATGTCCTACAACAAACCTATCTTCCAAATCCAGCTCTTGTCTTACGCTATTGCGCACACCCTGGTCAAACCTGAACTTATCTGCCATGATGCCATTGTTTATCACATTGGTTGATGGCACTGTAGCCTTAGGGAACATATACTCTGCTGCGGATACGGAACATGCCAGCTGACAATCCGCCTGTTTTGAGAGAAAGAGCTTCAGTGGATAGGACAGCCTCTCCTTCAGCCTGGACCTGCCTCCATTGTTGTGTGAATGGACGAATATCCTGGCGTTACTGTATTGTCTGCAGGCAGATGCAACTACACAGTTAAAAAACAGTACTCCGGCATTGACGTGGATGATATCATAAGTGTGCTCTGACAGGAATTTTTTAAGGGCCTTCCTTAATCTTATCTTGCCGGCTGTCGTAGAGGAATTGATACCCAGTTCATAGATATGTCCCCCATATCCTCTGATTTCTTCCTCGAACTGACCATACGTTGTCCTGTTGGGGGTAAGAAAATCAAACTGCACCTCATTCCGGTTGATATTTCGGTATATATTAAGGCAAAATGCCGAGACTCCTCCGTAGATTCCTGACCCGGCATTTATATGCAATACTCTTATCATTAAATTAGACCTCATCACTCCAGTATCTCAAGCGAGGATTTATCAAGCATGTGCTTGTCTCTCGTCTCTACCGGAGGAAGCTTCATGTAGTCCCCATAAAGAATCTTAAGGAACCCATCATAGTCCTCAGGGCCATTAAAGCTCGTATCCTCAAACGGGTACATCGCACCCTTGCCATATATGGACTTTGGTATGATATCCTTGAACTTGTAGGCACTCATGAAATTCATATAATATCTGGACTTCTCCAGCGGATATGCCTTCAGTGCTCTGTCCAGTTTCCTCCAGCACTTCTCCCAGGAGACCATCTTCTGGAGAGGTGTGTGGGTTGCAAGGAAAACTATGACTCTCTCCTGCCACGGCCTCTTCTTTTTGACATCAACTATCTCATCAAATACAGAGATCTGCATCCACATCTTTCTGTACAGGAGATGAATCTTGCGAAGTTTGGCCAGGATCCTGTTGTCCGGCATTCCATCGAGAGGAAAAATATCTATCCATGCATTGGTGATCTGCTCATTAACTGTGTGCGTCCTCTTTAACTTGACCTTGGTATTTTCGACTCTCGCGAAATACCTGTGAACAGTGTGGTCATGAATAAAGTGTCTTACAATATATGGCTCAGGCAGTTCCTTGTGAAGGTATCTGATAAGCTTCTCGTAGTCAGGACGAGGCATCCTCATATCCATGTCATCGTCCCAGGGAATAAATCCCTTGTGTCTTACTGCTCCAAGAAAGGTTCCTGCACTGAGATAATAGGTAAGTCCATGCCTGTCGCAGATCTTAACGATCTCCTTGAACATGTCGAGCTCTATGTGCTGGAGCCTTTGTAATGCTGATTCGTTCTCCACTTTATAAACTCCTTGAAATTATATTTTCAGTCGCGGACCTTGTCCTGTTCCACAGGCCTTAGCTGCGTACTGCTGACGCCTTCCGTATGCGGAAGGAAAACGAGATCTACGCCGTGCCTTGCAAGGTCAACCTTCGTCTGCTCCCAGCGTGGGTTGCCCTTCCAGTCATCTCCTATAAAGATAGCATCAAAATGATACAGCTCAAGCGCTTTTTCTTTATCAAGTGTATGAGCTATCACAACTTCATCCACCGCCTTGATGTTCCTTACTATCTCTGCGCGGTCGGCCTCACTTATCACAGGCTTCTTGTGCTTGTACTCCTCCACCAGCTCATCCGAGTTGACTCCCACGATGAGATGCTCGCAGTACTCTTTCGCATGATTGAGAAGGTTAAGATGACCTATATGGAACATGTCATACACGCCCTGTGTATATCCTATTTTATACTTTTTCAAGCAGATTCCTCCAATCTGTACTCAGCAGTCTATCTCTTTAAGCGCCGAGGTGAACTGCTCCATATATTTTTTCTCCCCTATGGAAACTCTGAGGCAGTCGCCGAACTCGCCTACGTCCTTGTAGGATTTTATCAGTATCTTCTTCTCAGACTTCATCCTGGCTACTATGGTGTCTGCATCTGTGTGAGGCTCGATAAAGATAAAGTTCCCTGCCTCTCCCTTGTGCCTGTAGCCGTTTGAATCAAGCCAGTCTATCAGATAGCTCCTGCCCTTTGAAAATCCGTCAATCAGCTGATCAAGCATTCCCGGGGTTTCGATGACAGCCTCAGCAAATCGCATTGCAAAAGCATTGGTGTTATGAGGAGTACAGAGCTTCTGCACCATCTTAACGCCCTCCGGCCACCCGACCACATAACCAAGCCTGCAGCCAGCCATAGCAAACAATTTGGAGAAAGTTCTTGTCACAAAGACATGCTCCTCATTAAGAGCATACTTTATAAATGTCTTGGGATAAAAATAATGGTAAGCCTCATCAATCAGAGTATTAATCTGCTTCTGCTTCGCAGCAACAAATATCTGTTCAAACTCCTCATCGCTATAGACATTACCCATGGGATTGTTAGGGTTCAGCAGAATAAGAAGCTGTGTGTCCTCTGTGAGCTCGGAAATGATATTATTAATATCCATAGTCAGGTCTTCATTGTAAGGTACCTTCACAAAGTCCCTTCCATACATCTCAGAATAAATCTGAAACATAAAGTAAGAAGGCACAACACCAACAATACGGCCGCCTGGTGAAGTAAATGCCTGGATGATATAGCGGATACCCTCAGCAGAACCGTTAACAAGGCACAGATGACTTATGTCTGTTCCCAAGAACTTCGCAAGAACCTCAGTAAAATGAAGAGTCTCAGGATACTGGGCAACGAACTGGGGAGTGATTCCTTCAAGAACGCTGTTAATAAACTCCTGAGGCAATCCTCCCGGATTCTCATTGAGATCGAGCCTTAAGTAGTCCTTTCTCTCATTCTGGTCAAATATTCTATAAAGTTTTTCTATCTTCGGATCTAAGTAATACATAATATCTCCTTCACCTATGATAATAAGCGATAATATCCTCTTTGTTCATAAGGCCGTGAGCTCGCGGAACTCCCGTATCCTGTATCTCACCGGTATAGGTGCCATCCTCGTTAAAATACCTGTGGCCGGACAACTTCTCGTAGAACTCAAGGAGCATGTCCACTGTAGGGGTTTCTACCCCTAGCATTAGCGCAAAATCCTTGATAATACAAACGCCATACGGATAATCCTCAACAAACATCCTGGATTCAAGATCCGGTATATAGCCATCTCCTTCTTCCTTAAGAGGCACCATAACAGCCTTAAAGGGCTCAATGCTCTTAAGCTTTCTCGTCATATCCACAGGAGACGGCGACTCATAATAAACAGGAAGTGGTACAACCTCACTCATATCGAGGGGTTCAAGGCGATTGCAGATATCCTGGAGCTCTGCGTCATATCTGAACAGTATTTCTGATGTCTCATCGTTCCACTCCTCATAGAACCTTAGTGGAGAAGAATATCTGTCGCCCTCATGGTAATTCTTAAAGACATTATACAATCCGGTAATATGGAGGAGTGGGTTCGACGGCGCCAGTGTTATCGAAAGATACTCCCTAAGATTTTTAACAGGAATATCAAGCAGCATCTCGATATTCTCCGAAATCTCTTCAGATTTATGAATAGGAATGGCTCCTACAAACAGTTCTTTTTTGCTGGACAGAATTCCTGCCACAGCGTGGCCATCATGTTTCTTGGCTCTCGCAACATATGGAACTCTCTGAAGGCCAAAGATATTGATGCCTCGATCTATAAGCTCTTTGCAGAAATACTCCGCTCCACCGTATCCCGGCACAAATCCAAGATATGTTCCTTCCCTGATGAACTCCTGGTTCTTATCTATAAAATCTTTCCTTAAAAATGCAGGGTAGGTCACAAATATAACATCCGCATCAGAAAATGCCTTTTCAGGATCAGCTGTCACACTGTAGCCACTTACACTCTCATGCAGCCCTCTCTCGACCATGTCGAGCTCTAACGATTCTATTTTTTTTCCGGTAAACAGGGTGACCTTGGCCCTACGGCTCATCGTCATATATGCAGTCATGGCAAGCCCCATGTTCCCTGCTCCAACTACTGTAACTTTCATCAGGCACCTCGGTTGGGCAAACACCCCTTAAATCTTGACAAACTTAGCAGCGTGATAATTCCGCTTATCCTTGGGCGGAAGCTGCATATAATCTCCATATACATGAGAGAGATAGAACTCTGCATCCACGGGTCCCATAAATTTGGTATCCTCGAAGTCATAAAGCTTGCCCTTGCCGTACTGCTCCTTGAGGCATGTCTCGCGGAAAGGAATTGAACTTCCCATAAACTCCATGTAGTAGTCTGAGCGCTCAGGTGGATATTTCTTGAGGAGTTTATCGATCTTGTCCAATATTTCTTTATAATTTCTCTTGCGCTTAAACGGCCAGTTCATGTACAGCTTTATGATGATTCTCTGATAAAGAGGTCTGTTTGGCCTAAGAAGATTAACTTTATCAAATGTGGCAAAGTGATAGAGCAGCTTGAGCCTTAGAAGCCTTGCCTTATGTACCACCTGAAGGAAACCATTTCTTGGCAGTCCGTCAAGCGGAAACAGATCGATCCAGAGCTCCTCTTCCCTCTCCTTAAGACTGCCCTGGCGAATAATCTTGTATCTGGTATCAACCACGCGAGCAAAATAATAGTGGTGATAGCTATTGTCATAATAAGTACGAAGAGTCAGATTCTCAGGCAGAACTTTCTTGGCAATCTTAAGGAACTTGTCGTAGTCCCTCCTTGGAAGTGCCAGGTCAATGTCATCGTCCCACGGAATATATCCCTTATGCCTTATTGCGCCAAGGATTGTTCCACCTATCATATAATACCTGATCCCGTTTTCATCGAAGAGCTTCACTAGCTCTTTGAGCATATCCAGCATATATACCTGGACTTCATTCATCTTCTTGGATGCGTTAAGTTCTTCCAGTTCTCTTGTATTCTCATCAATCTGCATTTTGCAAAACTCCTCTGTCAATTACTATTCCTGAAAATAAGGTACAGCAGAAACTTGGCATTTGTAACAATGTATCTCCTGAAAAGACGTTTGGGATCCTTAAAAAGCCTATATAGCCACTCAAGTCCAATCTTTTGCATCCAGTCAGGTGCTCTCTTGATCGTGCCCGCATGAAAGTCAAAGCCTGCGCCAACTCCCAGCATCACACCATTAATCCGTCCTTCATGCTCGCGCATCCACTTCTCCTGCTTGGGAGCCCCAAGGCCTATCCAGACAAGATCTGCGCCCGATTCATTGATCTGCCTTACATCTTCATCATCTTCCTCAGGTGTAAGAGGTCTGAACGGCGGGGAATACATCCCCCTAATATCTATCCCTGGATATTTCTCCTCAAGTCTTCGCCTAAGTCCCTCAAGTGTCTCCTTAGTTGATCCGTAAAAGAAATGACTCACACTTCCATCCATCGTGTCTCTGAACATGTGCTCCATAAAATCAGGTCCTGCAACTCGTGAAGCCCCTTTATAACCACGCTTTCTCTCCAAATTGGCAATTGGTTCTCCATCAGGAAATATCAGAGCAGCACCATTTAACACCTGTGCATAATCTCTATTCTCTCTCGCCATAACACTGGTATGCACATTAGAGAAACATATATATTTTCCTTTAAGCTGTTTTAAATGCTGAATGACATGATATACCGCTTCTTCGGTTTTAGCAATACAAAATCTTACACCAAAAAGAATAAACCTTTCATTTCTAACGTATGCAGGGATGGTCGAATAATAATCAAAATCAGCAATCATCCCGGATCTAACTTTGTAGTTCATGCTATCAAGTGCCAGAAATGCTCTGATGCCATGATTTTCAAGTATTTTGATTATAGATTTGGTCTCTTCATCATCGCCATGATTGGGAATTACAACAGCACACTCATAATCACCCTCTCGAAACTCCGCAATGGTCTTGCTAATGTCACGAGCCGGAAGCCTAATAAGATATGTTCTTATGTTGCCCGGAATTCCCCGATGATCAATGTAGTATTTCCTGTATATCATCCTGAAAATATAGCCATAAACTGCACTAAGTATAAGAAACACACCCATGACTATTCTGGATGCCAACACCGACCTCTGAGTAACAAAAAAGTACATTACAGTGAGAAGAGACAAAAAAAACCGGTTCTTGCAAACAGCAAGGAAATTTTCTATTGGATCCATCTGAACCACGTTGAATCCCCTTATATCAAATACATAAAATACAATCACAGCAAACAGCAGGGATGTGATGATCATACTGACATATATCCCCGCCTTTCTGTCTACCCAGTTGACGATTGCCTGGTATCTTATAAGTATTGCAGAGAAAAAAGCACATATTATAGAAATCTCATCCAGTATCAGTGTGCTTCTGGTTATTTCCCTGTCTATTTTCTTTCTGTAAACGCCATTTTGCATCATTTATCCCAACAAAGCACGGCCTGTTATCTGTCAACGACAACAGCGCCCAAAATCTTAATGTTATAATTCTGGCACAATTCAATCAGCTTAGCCATATCCTCATATCTCGAAGTGCCTATCTTCTCTACGAATACAACCGCATCAGATGCTGAAAGGTTCTCCAGTGATCTTGGATCAAACAGTGGGCTCCTTCCGGTTTCAAGCACAGGTCCCTTATCCTGTCCTTTATTCCTGCCTGCCTCTTCAACTATCCTGTTCATATATGACGCAGCAGTCGCATCGGCTGTGGTACCTGTGACGAAGATCTTGCCTGCGCTCTCTTTGGATGCACCGATGAAAATTGCAGAGCATATCATATCCAGAGTCTCTGACTCTGAGAACCTCGGGCGGTTCCCAGCAAAGATATCATCCACAAACCTGTCAACTCCTGAAAAAAGTCCGGCCTTTTTATCACCGGCAAGCCCTCCAAGGAGAGATAATCTGAACACACCCGAAATCTCCTTGCCGGTCTTAAGGCTCGGAGTGAAGATGTATATGATGCTGTAAATAAGGAGCATCAAAAAAATACCTGCAAGAGCGCCTATCAAAATATATTTCTTGTTAATCATCCTGCCAACAGAAGCTCCAGCCCCAGATGCACTGACATCATTTTCTGCCACTTCCTCCCCGGCTTCAAGCGCTGCTATTTTATCAGAGATTGTCCTAAGGTCAACCTGTCCACCTACTGTTTCATACTGGGGCTTCCTAAGTTCGCCTACCAGTGCAGTATACAGGGCTGACTGAGAGTCTGCCATGGTCCCTGCTACAGCATTCATACTCTTCTCTATTGCACTGAGCGCATCAGCCTGTGTCTTCTGTGCGTCAGCAAATGAGCTCACATACTCCTGGCTATAAGTGGTATTAAGAATTTCAAGCTTGTGGTCCTGGATGCGCTGTATGTCTCTCTCCCTGTCTGTTATAGCCTTCTCCAGTATGCCTGAAATAGTCCTGCAGGTATCTTCATCTGGCCCATAGACAGTCAGTACCATAACATCGAGCCCGTTTTTTGTGAGTGAAAAGAGCTCCCTTACAAGCCGGTTACCAACGCTCCAGCCCAAAGCCTTCTGCACCTCATCAAGCACTTCGCTGCTGCTGATCACTCTCTTGTATAGCTCGACTATATTGTCTGCTTCGTTGATATCTGAGACATATATGTTGTTTTCCCTCATATAATCCCTGATGAGAAAGACTTCCGTAATTACAGAAACGTTGTTGGGATCAACATTCATCCGCACTGAGTCCTTGACGTAGTTCTGCCTGGCTGTATACAGGTTGAGATACTCAAAGTAAAGCTCAACTGCCTCATTGACATCCTCTATTTCACTCTCAGTAAGGCTCATCGCCTGTCCCGCAATTGATGAGGAACCTGACTCCCCACTGCCCGAGCCGCTACCCGAAGACTTCACAGCTCCTACGGCTCCAAAGGCCACCATGCCAACCAGCATGAATATAAGACATGTCCTCCACTTTCTAAGCAGATAGTGACACAAATCAATGAGATCTATTTCAAGGTTATCCCTGTAATCCATTTCTAATTTCCTCTCAAAAAGATAATAAGATATTTATCAACACATAGATAAGATACCATAAAATCGCCAAGTTGTCACAATTATTCATGGTATAGCTTAAGACCCTTTACTACAATATCGTTACCCATTGTCTGTCCTGCTATTCCCGAATAGATCAGCAGCATCGGATCATCTGCGTCAGCAGGCACAGTAAAGGTCCACTCAAAGGAATCATTTTTCGTACAGTAATCTATATCCCACATGGTACAGTCATACTTAACGTTCTTATCTTTATCAGATACTTTTATGGAAATTCCCTCTGTGTTTCCTTTCTTCACCTCTACAGAGTCACATACCAGACGATATACCTTTCCGGGTTCAAGGTTCTTATATATTGCTTTACATTTATACGACATGGTTCCATTCGATTTGATGTTAAGCGATTTCTTCTTGTATACAACCTCTCCAGCCTTATTATTGTATTCCTCAATCTCCGGTTCTGCTCCGTACTTAAACATGATCTTATTTGTAATGACAGATGGATTATAGCTCATAATAACAGTATCCGGCTCTGACTCAAGAATATATTCATATAATGTTCCAGCTTTATACTGTCGTAAATCTATCGTGTCCACCTCACTAAACACTGTCGAAAGATATGCCTCCAGCGGCAATCCAAAGCTGTCCTTAACCAACAGAACCTTCTTATCAACAGGTGCCATATCATTCCGGTGAAGAATCAATGGATAATTGCCGCCAACATATACACAGTAAGCATGGTCAACAAAATAATCCCGCTTTTCAATATACTCTTTGCGAATATTGGCGTCGCTAAAGTCCCCTTTATAGAACTCGTTCTTATAAACATTAGCAAAAGACATTTTGGTCTCGAATTTAGGAGTCAGCCATGTAAGGTCATCGATTCCTGCAAAATAAACGCCGGTTCTCTTTCCACCTGATCCCAAGGACCAGTTCTCTTTTGTATGAAGTTCCCAGTTATCAAGTTCCTGATATTGCCCAACAATCTTTTCATCGGGATATATGCTCTGCAAATATGATGACAATATCTGAAATCCTCTGAAAGCCCCGAGTGAATTCCAGTGATGATCAGTCTTATAAAAATACTCACTCACATGTTCGGGAGTATCCGAGATATCTTCGCGAAGGTCAAGAACCGGAATATTCCCATCTTTAAGCGCATTTATTATCGCATTGGTATTCTTATTTGTCTCATCCTCTGCTCCATATGGAAGAAGCACATTATTTATATCAATTTTGAACGGATCCTGAACGTAAACAAAGTCTATCCCCTTAGCCTCAAGCAATTGATACATGTTCTTTATGCTCTTAACTCTATTATTAATGCTGTGCTTCACTTCACCATATTCCGACAGCGAGCCATTGCTCAGTTTTATCATCTTGTTGCACACACGTCCGCCGGAGAGCCTGACATAGAGTCCATTAAGATTAATAAAATCATATTTCTGCAGCAGATTGTCATTGTATGCCTGCACAAGTTCATCTCTTGCCTTAGCAAATTCAAACTCTGAGCCAGCCAGTTTCTTCACAGTATCACCAAATATCGAAATATTGCTGGCAAATAGATATAGCCACAGCGCCAAAAACAGCACCGTTATAACTCCTCTGTATTTCACCTTACTCATAAAAAATCACCCAAACTAAAAGTTAAAATAAATAAACGGATTATGCGCAGATATAACAAGATAAGATACGCCAATCAAAAACAGTACAATATTGACCAGATACACTGCTATGTCAGCGACTGCGTAGGTTTTGTCGTCCCCGCCCCTGATCCTTGTCTTAAACACACCGGCTATCGGCACTGAGCATAGTATACCGGCAATCATATATACCCCGTATTCCCTCAGATAGAAGACATCTGAAGCAGTTATTAATCCTCCCTTTCCAAGTCCAAACATATCTCTTAAATAAACCGCAGCAGTGCGAAGCCCCTCTGCCCTAAAGAGCACCCAGCCAAGTACTACTGTCAGCATGGTAAATGTCTGATATACTACCCGAAGAGTTCTGTTCTCATCCACTTTTGCCGGTATGGACAAAAGCTTCTCTATCGAGATCAGAACACCATACATGACTCCCCACAGAATAAAGGTCATATTAGCGCCGTGCCATATTCCGGTCATGAGCCAGACGAACATGAGGTTGAAGATAAGTCTCCCCTTGCCTTTCACCCTGGAACCACCAAGCGGGAAGTAGAGATAGTCGCGAAACCACTGTCCCAGTGACATATGCCACCTTCTCCAGAATTCAGTCACTGTTTTTGATATGTAAGGATAATCAAAGTTCCTGGGGAAACTAAATCCCATGAGCCTGCCAAGTCCTATAGCCATATCAGAGTAGCCGCTGAAGTCAAAAATATCTGAAGCGTATAACATCCGGCTCCAAGCCATGCCATAAATACGGTTCGGGAGCTGCTGTTAAATGAGTGATCCGCAACTATTGATAGGATATTCGCGATCAGCATCTTCTTGTTAAAGCCGATCAGAAATTTGAATATTCCGTCGCAGAACCCCTCGAATGTCACTCTGCGCTCTGACAGCTGTCTGCTTATATCGCCATACCTGACAATAGGTCCTGCAATAAGCTGAGGGAAAAGAGCTATATAGAGTCCTACATGGACAATGTTCTTCTGCGCCTTCTCGCCGCGATAAACATCCACCACATAGCTCAGCGCCTGAAAAGTGTAAAAAGAAATACCGATAGGGAGTACAAATTCTGTAACCTTAACATCACTATTAAAATAGTGGAAGATCGATGTCACAAAATTCATATACTTATATACAAAGAGAACTCCCAGATTCAGAGCTATATCAAAAGCCAGAAGAAGCCTCTTTACAACAATGGCCCCACTCTTTTCTATTACTAATGCAAACAGATAATTCAGGCAGATCGTGCCCATCATGACGAGCACAAAAAAAGGCTCACCCCAGGCATAGAAAAAAAGACTTGCCAAAAAGAGCCATAAATTCTTAAGGCTCCACGGCAAAATGAAGTTAATGATTATGACTATTGGTAAAAACAAAAAAATAAACTCAAGACTTGTGAACAGCATAAAATTCCTCAGTTTTTTTGAATATCACAGAAAGAACCAGTGTGATAGCAAAACATATCGCAAAGTACAGAGCAGTTCCCGGGATCCTGTCCTTTAACAGAATCATTGGGATCCTCTGCAGAATGTAGATTTCAAACACAAACTTGCCAAGCCAGGACAGTACTGCATTAGATACCACAAAAACTGTTGTGAGTGCCACGATAAAAAGCACAAAAAATATTGCTGTCAGCTCATACATCAGCACCTTGGCATACGGATCACTTATATTACTACGGTATTTATAAAAGAATAAAAATATCACAAACGTACACAGTATTGATAACACTCTGCAGGTTATACTCTTTTTCAGAATGCCATTGATTTTATCAGCGTATACAGAAAACAGCATCCCGGCCGGATAACACAGAATTGTGTCATACCAGTATGTTCCCTTTCCCAACAGGCTGACAGCAAAATATATCCCAGTCCGCACGCCGCAACAAACAGCGCTATAAGAGTGTATTTATTCTTAAATATTGTGTCCGCAACAAAAGTAAAAACATACAGGCATAAAACCACAAATATATACCAGTTGCTGTTTCCCACAGACTTCCATCCTATAAATGACAAAAGTATCCTCTGCAGTGGGTAATGCTTACCAATCATTAATCCAACTATCAGAAACAGTACAATAGCAACATCAAAACGGATAAGAAGTTTCAAGGTCCTCTTTGGAATAGTACGCACATAGCTGTCCTTGTGCATTATAGAATACATTATTCCATATCCGGAATAAAAAAGAAAAGTTGTCACTATAAGCTGCCCAAGTCAGGAGTCACATGCCTTAAAATATGCATCATATTCCCCCAGCTCAATATATTGTTTAAAATGGCGAAGAAAAACAAACAGAACAAATATACCATTAATTAATGGCGCTGGTCTGGGAAGGACTGATGTACCCTTCTATTGGTTCTTTTCTTAAAGTCCATCCTCCCCATGAAATAGTGAGAAGTACAAACAGCAAAACTATATCCATAAAAACATCCTCTGTATAATCTGCCAGATATGTAAAGAGTCATATGATTATAGCACTTTACAATTCAACTTCCAAGATAAATCTTGGCATATTCTGTAAGCCTCATCACATCAACGCGATAAATGATGTCCCCAAAACTTCTGATATAAATATACAAAGACACAATCAAAGCCAGAACAAACGCCTGCCTTACTTTCCCAGACAGCATAAGCAAAAAGAGAACAGCAGCCAGAATGCACGCGACGACTCCGGATAAAATAAGTGCAAAGGGAAGGTTTGATATCACATCACGCGTGGTAGTGACGCCTGCCATGTCAAAGCTAAAGTTCATTGACATAAGGGAGTGAACATAACTGTCAACCCCCTCCATCACCGGGGCAAGTCTGTACGCATAATAAATAGTAAGGACAACCATAGCAGCCAAAGATATAAAGCAGCGCCTTAGACCTGCTTTATCATCAGAAGTATAGATATTAAATATCCCCAGATAGAAAAGAAGAGGATATATGCTCTCAATGTATCTCCCAAACACAAGGTGGTCACATCTTTCTATCATCGAACCATCCCAGTATCCATACATGGTCTCGAAAAAGAAGAGCATCCCAAGTGACAGCTCTCCGAGAAAGTAAAGGGATACAAACAGCCCCATGACACATTCAGAGCTGCCTTGCTTCATATTTCTATGGCTGAGGACAGATATCGTCACCAATAAAGCCGCGATAAGTCCTACAAGTGTCACTCCAAGGCCTGATACTCCAAGGTTGTAGAGCCATCCAAGAAGTGTCCGCATGGTTACCTTAAGCCCTTGCGGTGAAAAGAGCTTAATATAAATCTCCGGTCGCAGGAACGCTGCAAGCGTATTGTGTTTGGGCTTAACCCCAAGATAGACCACCTGTCTTAACCAGTAATTGCATAGCCTGTCAACAGCAAGAGCTGTAATGAGATTTACTGTAAAAATACGCGCATTAACAGTTTCCTTTTTACACAATGTCCGAAGGATCAGGATCGTAAGCACTACTGCTATGATCATCACAATCCCCCTCTGATGCGACATGAACGCATAGGCTGATACCCATGCAAGATACGCACTCAAGTGCCCCTTTATTCCATGGCTGTCATCTGCATCCGCCAATTTGAGTAATAGCAGTAGTACGATCCAGGGAACAAGAAAAAGAACCGGCTCCGCCCAGGTATACTTGCTATAAAGAAGCACCGACGGCATAAGACCTGAAATCAGCGCAAAGCCTGCCGCTACCCTCTTATCAAGTTTAAGGTATCCGGTTCCAATCCTGAATGCAATGACAGGAATAAGAGCATCAAGAGCGCTGTTCAGCATCAGCATTACTTTGTATCGCAGGACGGGATCCTTAACGCAAAGAAAGACAGGCAGATACATTACAGCCTGTCCATATTTGTAAAAGTACCCATCAGCAGCCAGAAACTGCCTGTAATCAACACCTGAGATATATGCCGCTGCCGCCATGGTTCCAAGGGCATCCTCAACAGGCGGTGCAGAAAGAAATAAGCACGGCAGCGCTGATATAGTAAAACATATAAAAAATAAAACAGCAACAATATTTCTCATGGCTTTTCTCTAAACAAAGTTGAGCACAGAACAATAACAGGAGGAGTACTCCATCAGCAGGATACTGACTGGTGGGTATTCAAGGCCCCCACTACCAAGACATACTCGATCAAAGTAGTAGAAACGCAGACAACCGGTACCTATACACTATATGCCTCAGTATATGACAAGAGTGGAAAAAAACTCTCCAGCAAATATGTCCGGAGTAAACAAGGCTGGATAACAGTTATGAATCAAAGGCTTGTGAAAGGCCAGAAAGTTTATATATGCCTTGAAGGCGGAAATAAGGATGAGTTTTACAAAATAGCAGCAAGGTAAATATGATTAACAACAACCCTATCGCAATTTATAAACGATAGGGTTTGTTTTAGTAAATATTTATAGCCACTTCTTTGCCCAGCTAAAGTCCTGGTCCTTAAACTTCTCGTGTTTGCCGTCTTTTTCTGACGTTTTATAATCCACATCAAGTTTAGGCCATTCTACGTTCACTGTCGGGTCATTCCATGGAATGCCACCTTCAGATGCCGGATCATAAACATCAGTACACTTATACGTGAATACAGCAGTATCACTAAGAACAAGAAATCCGTGAGCAAAACCTGCCGGTATCCAGAACATATTCTTCTCTTCGGAGCTAAGCTCTACTCCGCACCACTCTCCATATGTCTTGCTTCCGGGTCTGACATCTACCGCCACATCAAATACCCTTCCCTGCGAAACCCTTACCAGCTTTCCCTGTGTATGGTTCTTCTGGAAATGCAGCCCCCTAAGTACGCCTTTAGAGCTTGAACTCTCATTATCCTGAACAAATTCTGTGGGTATCCCATGCTCTTCAAAGTCCGCTTTCTTAAAAGTCTCCATGAAATATCCACGTGCGTCGCCAAAAACCTGTGGCTTTATAACAAAAACTCCCCGTATCTTCTGCTCTTCAAACGTAAAACTCATCTTACAATTTTGCCTCCCAAAAATAATTTTTGACTGCATTATTTTGCATCAATAGTATTATACCAGACTCTACTATTAATTTCTGTCACATATGCCATTTATTACAATGAACAATGGTATCACATTATTTATATCTGCAACACTTATCGTTCTTTTATGCACAAGTCAAACTAGGGTCTGAACCAATGTCATTCACTTTACGGAATCCTATGAAAAATATGTAGGATTCCATTTTTATACCAGTAACTCAAAAAATATAGTAAATTAAAGATTATACGCTTGACAACATAGTGCATATGTGCGGCTTTTTTCTGATTATCAATCAGAAAAAAGCCAATTAATTAGGATTTGTTCACTATCAACTAACCTAATTAAGGAGGCACACATATGGCATATGCAGATGTTGTAAAAATGATGCTTATAGCATCAATCGATGAACTGGCAAAGAATCCCGAACAATTCGCTCTTCATCCTGGTAAGGATTTTACTCGTAACCGTAAATTATGTTTTAAGGATTTTATTCTCTTACTGCTCACTATGGAAGGTGATTGTATACGGGAAGAGCTCTACCGCTTCTTTGGGCGTTCCGAGGAGACACCAAAGAAAGCAGCTTATTGCAATCAACGCGCAAAGCTGAAATCTGATTCCTTACTTAATCTTTTGCACATATTCACGCAAAAATTCTCTCGCAATCTATACAAAGATAAATATAGTCTCGTTGCCTGTGACGGTTCTGTTGCAGATATCTTTCGTGATGAAACAGATAAAGATACTTATTTTCCGCCAAACAACAAATCTCCAAGAGGTTTTAATCAAATCCATACTCAAACTTCCCACTTGTAAAAGTGGATTAGTCCCTTGAAAACTCAATAAAGATGCCATGTCAAATATACATCAGGCAGTCAGAGCCTCTTGCATGGGGCTAAGGGCGCTCTGCATATAATCGGGAAGCCCGCCGAGGAATGCATTGATGAACTCAGTCATCTTGGCTTCAGTAGGCTGGAACACAACTGATATAGCCTCAAACAGTGCAGTAAATATGATCTGCATGGAATCATCGAAGGTGATGTCAGCAATCTCATCAACCATGAAGAAGAATATCTCACCGAGACTACGTTGGTCATCAGAATATCTCCGGTTAATCGCAAGTATCATGTATCTTGTGAAAACAACAGCTATGTGACCACACATTGCATCGAATGAAAGACCACGATATTCCTTCACAAGATGAAGATAACTCTTGCATGTCTTGAAGAAGACCTCTATGGCCCATCTTTTTCCATATTGAGCAATGATCTCTTCTTCAGAAAGGCTCATGTCAGTGCAAATTATAGCAAGCCAGTCCTTCCTGTTGGATCGATTCCTTACATAAACAATCTTTGCCTCTATGGGGTTAAGACCACGTACCTTATCTTCTTTTCCAAGCATCACATCTACAGAAAGAAGATATTTGGAGCGGCCGCGACGTTTTCTGTTGCGTGAGTAGATCTGCTTTACATTAAGCTTTTCTTCCCCAACAAGATAATTGATTTTGGAACTCTTCTTAATCATGGCAATGGTATCAAGGCCCATCTTCTTGATTCGCTGTATGTTAACCGGTTCCGAGAACCAACTGTCGAACAGAACATACTTGGCACTATGACCTGCTTTTACAGCATTTTCAAGAAGCTGCATAACAACATCTGTAGATTTAGTTTGAGACTGCTCGCGTCTGCGATAAGCCAATGTTCTGTGGTCAAAGTCTTTTGCTGAGTTGAAACGGTTCTTTTCATTTGTTGAACTAAGCAGGCAGAAGTCAATCGGAAGGAAAGTTGCTCCATCTGACCAACCAAGTGTCAGGAGCCTGAAGCCTTTTTTATAACCTTTGCCACAGTGATCAAAAACTCGTGATAAAAGCTCAACATTCTTAGAACGAGACCTGTCAAACAGGCTGTCATCAATAACAAAAGCATCACGACGCTCCTTGCTGGTAAGATCTCTGAGCATGTTGTTGATTATGTCTGCATAGAGCTCAATTGTGTACTTCTGCCAGTTGGCCTTTGGATTGTCAATAAAGCGATATACTGCGTTCTTGGAAAATGCCTCAGTGAACTTCCCCTGATGCATTTGCATATACATGCTCTTGTTCATAAAAACAAGCTTAAGCAGATATGTAAAGATGACACTTATTGCAACGCCTCTGGCTTTGCCTGCGCCACATCTGTAAAGGTGTTTCACAACCTCAAACTTAGAGATGAAGGAATCCACTGACCGATTTAGATCATTGTTCTGAATCATCTCATCGGAATAGTCAGTTTTCAGGTTATGTGATACAATAGACATGGCGCACCTCGCTTATTTGCTAGTATTTTTGTTTCTCGTCAATTCAATTATACCGCAAATACTAGGCTTGCGCCTTTTTAGATGGCATTTTTATTGAGTTTTCAAGGTTCAACTGTCAATTCCCAAGTGGGAAGTTTGAGTTAAGAATATAAACCAAATAGAATGACGGAAAAATGACACCCCATCTCTTTTTATAAAACTGAATCAATGAATCTCTGTCCACCACAGGATGCGATAAATATAACGATGCACCGGATATTATCAAAAACCAAGTAACAAAAAACCACCCAAAATTACCCGAGGCATAATCACCACCAAAAAATATCTTGTATTCGATCCAGAATAGCTAAGTTCTCGTGAGTAATGATGCAACACTATTCCTAAAGCTGCTATCACCCTAACAAAGTCAATACCATATACTCTTTCTTTCATGTTTACCCCATTATTTCACCTGTAGATTTTTCACTAATAGCTCTACTACTATTATCAAACATGAACTTAAAAATTATATTATTCCTTATTTATGTTTTTTAATCTAAGCATATTATTAACCTCATTTAATAATTCGACAAAAATCCTATCCTTTGTAACAAACAACAAAATACCATATAACCCAAAGAATAGAATGCCTTTCAATGCAAATCCCAGGACATAATTCTCAACAATAAGAACTTTCAGTAAAAGTAAAGATACCAATGTTCCTATAATAGTACTAAATATAATAAGCTTAAAAATGTATAGGTAATCTACATTCTTCCTCAAATACTCTTTAGAATGTCTTACCTGAATACTCATTTGTACAACTTCAGCCAATAATGTAGCAATTGCTGCACCTACTGCCAATAGGCGTGGCATAAAGATAACATTAAGTATAATATCTATTACTGCTCCAAATGATACTGCTTGCATAAATGCAAAATCCTTTCCTTGAGGAATTAGTATCTGGTTGCCAGTAATATTTGAAAAGCCAGATATGATAAGTATCGGCATAATTATTTGCATAATAATAATAGCAGGTTCGTACCCTTCTCCTCCCAATATAAAAATAGCTTCTTTTGCACTTATCTCAAAAAAAACCATAACTGGAACAGCCATAAAAAAAATAACAGATATTGATCTTTTTACGGTACTCTTAAAAAGATCCTCATCACCATTTTTCAAATAGAATGACATCCTTGGCAATAATACTGCACTTACAGAGTTTACAAGAGATAGAAGCACCGACTTTATTCTTGTTGCCACAGTATAATATCCGACCTGCTCATCACTGCCTATAAATCCCAACATAATTGTATCTACATTAGTATATATACTGACTGCTAATAATGATGAAAACAACAACAGCATTGGCTTAATATGCTGCCTGAATCCAATCTCTGAAATACCATATATACTAGAAATAAACTTTCGTATATGAACAAAATTAATTATCCATGAACTAGTAGCAGCAAAAACAACTATACATGCATAGATAAAATAATCGTTTTTATCATGTACAAGTAAAAAAAGCAGAATAAGGGAACATAGTTTACAAATAAAAGAACGGATTGTAATATATCGGTACTGTTCAAGCCCCGAATATGCCCAATCCATCCCCAAAGGAGCTAGCATCACATACAAACAATTTATTGATAGTAATCCAAGATCTTCATTTAATCGAGGAACAAAAAAACTAATTATCAACAGAATGCACACGACACAACTAGTAAAAAATACATTTAACAAAAACAATTCCTCTATTATCTTTGTCAAATGTTTTATATCAGATCTAGATTGCGCCACTTTTCTTATTCCATATGTTGATATTCCTAATGATCCCAACATCAATGCATAATTTGCCACCGAAGTATAAAAAGACACCCTCCCCATTCCTTCTGCCATTAAACATCTTGAGGCATAAGAAAACATTAATAATGGAAAGAGTATATTTTGTAATGTATATAGTGCATTAAAAAAAGCATTGTATTTTACTGATTTGATTTTTTCCATAGAATTAATCTTTTTGATACTCCTATATTTTCATACCCTTTTGACTTCATCTTCGCATTTATGCTATCAAAAGCACTTGTTAACACATATTTTTCTTCGCCACATATTTCTCCAATTACATGTATGGTACTATTCATAAGTAAGTACTGGAGTCCATCGGCATGTGTGTTAAACCCGTTAGGATAAAACGTTAAGTCATCCTGTATGTTTAAGTCCCTTATTACTTCTGCCAATTCAAGATCACTAGCATTTTCAGCTATTGCCCAATTATAAAACCCCATTTCAGTCACAAAACTTGCTGTACTTATTTGATAAATAACTATGGTAGATAATAAACAAACTGCAAGACTCTTGTTATTCATCCTTAAACATACGCAAATAGCTAAAAACATCAAAATTGAAAACATTGTAACAATTACAAGTGTCCCTTGCTTATAATTATTTCTAATTAGCCACTTCGCTACCAATGTGAGATTACAAAACACATTACTAGTAGGTAATGAATAATTCTGTGTTCCCTCAACAATTTTACATATAAAAAGAAAAAAGAGTCCCGATCCAATCAACAAAGGCCTATGTGCCTCCTTGTATGTAGTACTAAGAATAATCATCCCAAGTAGCAGCAGGACAGGCACACTGTTTTCAAAATATCTACCATACATTAGCAAATCAAACCTTGAATCATATTGGATCACAAAAATACTGCAAATTCCAACCATTGCAGAAGCCAACAGCATAGCAAACAATAGCATATAATCTATTTTTTCAAGCTGTCTTTTTTTTATTCCACATACCATCCTTCTCGCAAATAATACTATAGGCACAATTGCAACTCCATATGTAGCTACAAATAAATAAAAGACTTTCCCGCACAAGGACGAAACAAATGACATGAATCCTTCCCACGTAAGCAGCATCAAGACCTTATTAAATACACCTGCTCCTTCATTAGTACTATCATGCAAATTATTCACCAATTCTACGTAATATTCACTTGTATACTTATCTTTAACAAAATAGAATATCATCATCCCTATTGCTAAAACAGGAAATATTATTAGAATTCTCTTTTTTTGTCCCGTGATAAGATTAACAAAAATCAAAAATGTAATCGCAGCCAACAAAAATCCGATATTTCTTAAATGAATAGAGATCATTAATATAGAAACAACAATCAGTAAAATCTGACTAATATTTCTATTTTCATCAATATACAGAATCACAAAAAACACTCCAATCCATGTAAATAACATAGTTGGAATCTCTGCCCATGTATAATTAACGCTCTGAATATAGGATGGGTAACTAGCAACAACCATACCTATCATTACCTTGAGTTTTTCTGGCAACTTTTTTTTTAACAGTCTTAGTATCCGTTCTTGAATCCTATATATTAATAAATACGTGATACACAAGGCTATAACATTACACCATAAAGCAATTCTATAATCTATAATCGGGTCATGAACAAATCTTATAATCAAAGATAAAAAGAGTCCATATCCAAATCCATAATACGGATTAATTGTTGTCACATCCTCCCAATGCAATCCCGCAAAGTAACTACCAGCCGCCCAATACCCATATTCATCGCCATATATAATTGGATATAAGTGTTCTCCCAGTCTATATATTCCAGCCATAAATATTAGCATCATCGGAATTATATAAATATATATTAGTCTTAACTTATCTTTTAAGTACATTGACCTTTTTCTTTCTACACTATGTGTTTTACTGATTGCATTTTCCAAGCACACCGCATTTCTTATAAAAATATATAATCCTACAATAGACTGCCGCCACTGGATATAGGCATTTCATGTGCAGCTGCCCCAACACTTTATACACTTCAAACAAATAACAATACTCTCTATTTAGCCTTCTAGGAATATCACTATTTATTTCTCTTCCGATTTTCTTATCATGTGAAATATTACCAAAGTTCTCTGTAGTTGAATTAATAATGCTATCAAAAACATATCGATATTTTGGCATATTTAAACATTGAAACTGCAAGTACTCTTTAGCAAAAAAAGGTTCTAGCATTTGTATATCAAAGGGACTATTTCTGATCATTTTGCAAGTATTCTCAAATGTCTCTTTCATTATCACTTGCTTCGAATATACTAAATCGTATGTGCTATTTTTTTCTGGTGATATTACTGGTTCAACTATATCCCCAATATAATCATATTTTTGAACTGAAGCATGATCGGCAACAAAAACTGATTCTAATTTGATATGATTATACGCAAACACAGTATTGTTTTTCTTCTTTTTTTCCAAGTCAAACATCACACCAACCTTGATGTTTTGTGATGAGGATGCGTACCTAAATAATCCAAAATAATATCCATGAATAGTACATTTTTCATCAAGTGCCCCAAACAGATTATCCTGAATTGTTCCTTTCCACCCTATATCAACAATAAAAACGTTGTCAATTGCCCCATTTAATTGCGCGAAATATTTTTTTATAGCATTCTTTGCTCTTGTCCTGTTTTTTTCATAAATATCCTGAAAATATCTAGATAATCTTAATCTATTCATAGTATCAGAGTCTTTGGAAATAGTATCTCCTCCCAACTCCGGTTGTAAATGATTGATCTCTTCTGACGTAAAGCCAATAGTTGACAAAAAGTCATGCGTAGATAATTCTCTATACTGTCTAAAAACATGATTAAAATCTTCATCTTCAAGTTTTTTTAGACATGGTACCAAAGTAGACTTTCTTGAAACATATAAGTATTCTGTTTTAATTCTATGAGCATAACAAAACTGATCTTGGTATACATCAAATAGTTTTCTTAAAAATTGTCCCTCTCTAGCACAGAAGTATAACTTTTTGCAACCATCAGCAATTGCCAAATCATATAATCTCTTGCAAAAAACTAACACCCCAGAATTAAATCCAGAAAACAACTCGTTTTCACTATAAACTACAAGCTGTTTTTTCAAATCTTTTGTCAATTTGTCATATGATTTAATGATTTTATTACCATTTTTATAATTGACAAGCTTTGCCTTTATTCCTAATTGCTTAGGACGTTCAAAATCTGACAATCTATTATCGCCTATCATAAGCATATTTTTTACATTAAAACCATATTTATCAATTACATACTTATACAGATTTCCTGTCGATTTTCTTAGGCCTATCTCAGATGAAACAACAATATCATCAAAAAGATATCTGATGTTAAACATATCAAGTATATTTTCAAAAAAACACTTAGGCATATAAAAATCAGTTAATAGAACAATAAAATTTCCAGCCTTTTTTTTCTTCGCTAATTCCTCAATAACTTTAACATCAACATACAATTGGTTATTCTCAGAATTTAAATCCGCATTATAACTGTAATTATAAAACTCTAAATAGTTATACTTAATAGTACTCTGGAATTCACCATACACTTGCTTGATAATATCCTGATATGAAGCATCTTCCTTTCCTGTTCTCTTTTTTATATTTTTTTCAGCCATTTTTCTGCAGTTATAAAATTCAAAAGAGCTGACTTTATAACCAACAAATCTAGACATCTCTCTTGCCCAATCAAACAAAGTACTTTCATTTGAGCAAGCACGGTGAAATACAGTATCAAAGCAATCCACTAAAACACATTTCACTACTAAATATCTCCTTTTTATTTTATGTTACCATCTGTTAACAGTCTTTTTTTATAGATTTCTCCAGATTTAAGCATATTCTCTATAACAAAAATCTGACTATCTATAGGTTTATCTGTAATATCAGATGTACTCTGTCCTTCCAAATGTTTAACAACTGCACAATTGCATACGCATGCTTTATATCCCATTTTTTTACACTTTAGAGCCAATAAATCTTCCTCAAAGTATAAAAAAGTATGTGGATCAAACGCATTCTCTTCTTTTGAGCAATACTCTTTACTAAATATTATACATGACCCCTGAAGGACCATGTCTGTGCTCTTATCCGAACTACTTCCACCTACCATTATTGCTTTATTTGTGCTAAAAAATCTGCTTTCTATAATACTAATTCTCTGAATGAGTGGAAATCTTTTCTTAAAGTACAAAAGATTCAAAAGAATTCTCTTATTCCTATTCTTCCTTATAATTTCCTTGTATGTCAACATATGAAGACGGTGTGGGTTCTGATGAAATCCGTCCATATTAACTATATCAGGTCCCGCAACATCGAATTTTTCATTACTATAGCATTCAAGTACCATCTTCTCAAAGCATTCTTGTTCGAAAACAAGGTCATTATTACATACAATAATAAAGTCATACTTGCCTTTCATTTTTAAGTATTTATAGCCGTAGTTATTTCCTTTTGCAAATCCAAGATTATGATCAGTCTTTATAACACTTACTCTTGCTTCATTTTTATATTTATTATAAAGAATTTCATATGATCCATTGTTTGACCCATTATCAACAATAACTACATCTGACTTTGTATCTTGTGTAATTTTCAACAGAGATTCAATACATTTAATAGTAACTTCTGTTTTTTTGTAATGCAAAATCACATAGCCAATCATATACAACAACTCCTATAATGATTTTCTTCTTTCAATATGTAGTAAACATGACAAGTCAAGATAAGCTTTACAAATTCCCAACATTAACCATGGATTAATGGAAGCTATACCTGCCAAAAAACGATTAAACTTTTTACAATCTTTATCTTTTCTTATAGCACTTGCATTTTCTGAAATATATCGAGCAAGCTCTTCCTTTAAGTTACTATATCCTTTGGCATTCATAAGTCTACACGAAAAATCACTCGCCAAGATGAATAATTTAGCCGTACCTGCCTTTACCAAATCATGCTTAGTATTTACTTCATTATAACCAAACGCCTTTTGTGCTGCATTCCACGAACTTCGTATTGAATCATAGTTTACGGAATGATTTGCACTTGCTGGGTTCTGATAATATAAATAAGTAATATCTGATGAATAAACCACTCTCCGAGCTTCCAAATACACTTGCTTAACAAAAATTGCATCTTCACCATATGCAACTCCTTTTTCAAATCGTATATTTTTCAGCAAGTCTCTCTTTAGCATTTTAACGACGGGGTAGCCATTTAGCTTTTTACGGTATAGCATAGCTTTTGCAGCTTCATCACCTGTATAGACATCAACGACACCTCTGTTATGTAAAACAGGTGATTTTTCGTCAATAGATAGCTTATAATAGTTTCCAACAGAAATATCTGCATCATATTTTACCAAGTTGTTATATAGCATCATCAAGTGCTCAGGATAAATATAATCATCAGCATCAACAAAAAGAATATACTCCCCCTTTGATTTTTCAATACCATCATTTCTAGCAGCCGATACCCCTTGATTATTCTTTGATATAAAACAAATTCTCTTGTCTGTTTTACTATATTTCTCCAAAAGCAACTTGGTATCATCTGATGAGCCATCATCTACGAAAATCACCTCAAAATTATAATACGTCTGAGCTTCTAACATTTTAATACAACGTTCCACAAACTTTTCACCATTGTAGACCGGAATAATCACACTAATTAGTGGTTGCATGAAAAATCTCTCCATTTTCAAAAAATATCCTACCAGAAAAAAATTGTCATTTATCAGCCTAGTTATTCTCACAATTAATCTTTTCTTTCCTAATTGCAATTGCAAGCGAACCCGCATTTCCCATTTCAACATATATATGTCTACTGTCCTCGATGAATAGCTCTCGGTTTGCCTCTCCATCTCCAAGAATCATTCTCTTTCCCATCATTTCATATATATACGTCTTCCCAGCAATTGTTCTTCTTGCCTTATTTATCTTTCCATTAAAATGTCCTGCCAAACATAGGTCAGCCTGCGATATTCGTCCCGCCAATTCTTCTTGTGAAAGCCATGTAGTATAACGCACATTATCCTGAACAGGCTTATCATACTCTTCTGGTATCGGACCAATAATGTCAAAGAAAACATCATTATCATTCTGAAATTCTCTGATTGCATCCAGAATAGTATTGACTCCTTGAATGGGAAGAATACTGCCAAAATAAAGAACAACAAGTTTATCTCTTAGTTCTTCCGGTTTTTGTTTTTCCCTTGGATAATATATGGAAGGATCTGCCTCTAAATATATTGTCTCAAATTTATTGTTTTCCCCTTTGAACTCCTCTATAAAAAACTTTTCATGGGCTTTCGTGTCTGTAATAACATGATCAGCCAATCTTAATGTTTTCTCATCAATATGGTGAAAATATCTAGCAAAGATTGAATTGTCTTTGAATTTTTTTCTATCCATAATTAAAGTGTCATATACAGATATAAAAAAGTCAATGTAAACCGGTTTATTTTTAAATTTATATCCCACATATGGAATTATAAACTGTGGTTCAAATCCCACAAAAATCGCATCACATTCTTTAACACGCTTAGAAGAGGTTTTCTTCCAAACATCAAATATTCTTAAAACATAATTTTCCTTTTCAGAGCACACAATCTCTACACTATCTGCATACTTACTTAGAATCCTAAGTTCCTGTGTGTTTCGAATATAATCAATATTCTTCGTCGTAATAAACAGTATTTTTTTATTACTCACTAATTCTTGTAATTCCATACTTACTTCCCATAGACTCAATCGATTCAGTTATTCAGATCCATAATACTTTATTTAACACCAATAGTCATTTTCAATCAATATACTAATCTCCATCTTTGGTTTTTTCCTCGCTTATAGTCTTCTATTGTAATCTTTTCTCCATCATATGTAAGCGCCAAATTATTTTCACAAACCAAATAAGACCAACCATCAATAGTTTCAATTTCCCACTTTTGTTCTAATTCACCTGTTGGATTACATAATCCTACTAAGGATCCGTTCTCAAATCCCCCACCAGTTACCTCAATAGCCATTCCAGATATGGAAGATAAAAACGAATCTTTACCATCTCCATTAATATATAAAACCCATTTATAAGCAATTGAATTCATTTCTAATAATGCTCCTGCATCCTCACTGGCAGGAGAAATATATTTTCCTTCGGAATTCTGTATCGTCAACCGTTTCGGATTTAAATCATATATTGTAATCCTATCGCCAGTTGTTGTCTGCTTTTTTATCAAGTATGCTAAAGATTGTTGAATATTTGCAAAAACATTTTTATTAATTACATAATTGCTTTCTCCGTGCTCTCGATAAACGACATCATATGTTGACTCTATTGCATTGTATAATGAGCACTCATCAGGGTATCGATCCTCTTGTTCCAAATATCTATCTTTAAACGAACCGCTTAACACAAAATACTCTTTACTGCCTTGGTCAATTTTCACCTTAGCAACATCATTTTCGCTATAAAAGCAATCATATCTTGGAACTCCATACCCCGGTAATAATGGTGTATAACCTTCATAGATGCTATTCTCTTTTGTAATTCCGTGTACTTCACAATACTCTTTCGATACACTTCTTATATCTTTAAGAGAACTAAATTTGGCAATACAAGCCCCAGAGAGAATAATATTTATTAGTATTATCGTTAAATAAACAGTAGTAACTGCATAGCTGACTATCTTTTTTTCTCTTCCAAATGAGTTTCTATCGCTTATAAATTGTAAAGTGCCACATATTCCTAATGAAACCACAATCATGGCAAATGGATACATTGGAATTCCCCATCTGACCCAATGTAATGGAAGCGTGCTCAAACATATCCAAAAAATCAATCCAACAACCAATGAAAGGCTTTCCTTTTGTCTATAAATAGTTAAAAGAATAACTCCAATTACAAACGGAATAACAACCACATTTCCAAGATCATACTTGAATATATCAAAATAGAGCCTTAAATTTCCAATAAATCCAAGCCCATCAGCCCCCAGATGAGTTGTTCTAGATTCTTCTATAATATTTTGATATACACTAGAAATATCCGTAATAAGATTCGGTGCCAACACAAAAACTGTTAGTATTATAAGGCCAACACTGGTCATAGCAAAACGGACAATGTCTAATGGCTTTTTGTCAATCAAAAGTGCCCTATAAATAACCATTAGTACTAATGGTATACATAAAATAGCCGCCGGATATTTAATTGTTATCCCAATACCAATAATTATTGCGCCAAAATAAAGGGCCCATTTACTTCCACTGTTTATATAACAATAAAACTCAAAAGCGAATAGAACAACAAAAAAGGCCAAAATGATATCCGGAGTAACATAGGCTGAATGTTGAACAAAAATGGGCGAAAATGTGGTCAATACCATAGAAATAAGACTACCTATTCTTTTAAATCCATCTCCCAAAAAGCCAAATACTTTATATGTATATATACCAAGCAGCGGTATCAAAGCTGTTCCAAATACTGTTGTAAAAAACCTTGCCAGAATATAAAATTCCATTTTGTGGCTTTCAAACATTTCAAATGCAGGATTTCCATACTTCAGCCAAGAATAAATGGTAAAGATAATTGCATCGCATTTCATCTCAAAGTGATCGGGTCTATCATAAAAATGTGCTTCCCAGGAATGTCTCTGAAGCATTTCTATTGTCCAATCAACAATAGCCGGCTCATCAGCGTGAAGCTGTAATGGTGATCCCCAAAAGCAACAAATAGCCCGCATCGTAAATCCAACTATCGATAGAACTATTGCAGCAATTACTAAGCATTTCTTTCCAAAATATTCCTCAATTGATTCTTTCATTGAAAGTCATTTTCTTTCTTTTTTATGCTTTACTTTGGCAGGGAATAACTATACATAATATAAAAGATTCGGTCAAAAGTGATTCCAAGCACTTTTTACTTCATCATCAAGATAATAGAACACATATCCCAGGCTGTTAGCAAGTACTTCGCCAGTAAAGATTTTGCCTACATTTAACCTGAAATATTCACGGCAATAGATTAAAATCGCTCCAATGCCGCATGTTTACTGGTACTAAAAAACTTATATTTTTGAGGCTTCTGGCATAAAGGTGGGTACTATGCCAGTCCTCTGATGTACTTTAACAATTGAAAAACCATCTGTGTTTCTTTAATGTATTAGCGACCAAACTATAACATTCAGAGATACCGGAGGTACCCACAGATGGTTTCTGCTAATACACTATGTAAAAAACTGCTCAATGTCAACCATGTGGTCATAGAAGATGCAAATTTCTATGATGACCAGGATGGTGTATGCCACCTTAGGATACGAGCCAGGGCTGATAAATGGCATCAGGACTATTGCCCGTTTTACCATAAACAATGCAGTCGTTATGATCAGAAGACTGAGTATCCCCGCACTTGGAGGAGTCTCGACTTCGGAGCCATCCTCGTAGAGATCGAGGGATGGATTCATCGCATTGAATGCCCTGAACATGGTGTTGTAACTGCTTATGTTCCATGGGCTTATCCGGGAAGCGGATTTACCCGTGACTTTGACCTGACGGTCGGTTGGCTTGCCGTATATCTTCCACGAAGTGTCGTGTCAGAGTACATGCGCATTGACTGGGAAACAGTCGGTCGTTGCGTAAACAGAACACTAAACGACATCGAGCCTGAGCGTTCCAAAAGGCTTGATAACCTCGTAAATATCGGCATTGACGAGACAAGTTACAAGAAAGGTCACAAGTACATTACGGTCATCGTCAACCACGACACCAACACTGTTGTTTGGGCGGCACAGTGACACGGCAAGAGTGTATTGACACAGTTTTATAAACAACTTACTACGGAGCAGCTCTCATCAATAAAAGTCGTTACCGGAGATGGAGCAAAGTGGATCACGGAATGCGTGAATGAGTTTACTCCGGATTGTGAGCGCTGCGTTGATCCGTTTCATGTAGTCCAGTGGGCTATGGAAGCCCTCGACGAGGTTCGTCGTGAAGTATGGCGTGAAGCCTATGCTGAGTTCACTCGCTTATCCAAGGAGCATCCTCGTAAGAAGGGGCGTCCAAAGGATGGAGACCCAGAATCAGCAATACTGAATGCCGTCAAAGCAAAGGCTGATGAGATTAAAAACTCTGCTTATGCTCTTGGCAAGGCTCCGGAAAATCTGACAGAGAATCAGCAAAATCGGGTAGCCATGATTGCTGAAAACAATAACCGCCTGTACCGTGCTTATCGGATGAAGGAAATGCTTCGCCTTCTCCTAAAGATCAAGGATACGGATGAGGCAGAGGACGCCCTCAATCGTTGGCTCTGGTGGGCAAGTCACAGAAGGATTGGTGCTTTCAAGGAACTTTACCTCAAGATCAAACGTCACAGGGAGCACATACTGAATGCAATAAGGCTAGGCATGAGTAACGCTCGAATTGAAGCTACTAATAACAAAATCAAGCTGATTATCCGCAAGGCATATGGTTTTCGCAACATCCAAAACATGCTCGATATGGTCTATCTGGTATGCTCGAATTTGAGGGTTCCACTTCCTAACAGAAAACCTCGATGCGCATGATCACATAAACACAGGAGTTGATGGCATTTTTTACCCACCATTACCCCTGAAGAGCCATATTTTTCACCCCAAAAGTGAAGCAAAACTATATTAATAGAGCTCCTGATTTGC
>CAMNEA010000004.1 GCA_946536145.1 uncultured Butyrivibrio sp. | reverse complement strand
ACTGCTTTGTGAATTCAACGATGTTTACACCGTGCTGACCAAGTGCTGGTCCAACAGGTGGTGCTGGTGTTGCTTTACCAGCCTGGATCTGTAACTTAATATATCCTGTGACTTTCTTTGCCATTATGGCACCTCCTGAAAATATGTGGTCGGCGCAAAACCTGCAATATGCAATATATGCACACCAGGAGTTGCTCCCACTCCAGTAGTTACTCTATATCCAGACGCAAAACGCGTCCAAATATCAATCATACGATCAGTGATCAATCTTTCTTACTTCTGCAAAGCTGATCTCTACAGGGGTCTCACGACCAAAGAGATCCACATTGATAGTTGCTGTCTGCTTGCCAAAATCCATTCTCTGAACGACACCCGCGGTATCCTTCCAAACCCCCGCAATTACAGCAATCTCATCGCCCACACCGAAATCAACAGAAACTGTGTCAGTCTTAATGCCAAGAGGTTTGATCTCAGCATCAGTGAGCGGAACCGGTTTGGATCCCGGACCCACAAAACCCGTCACTCCTCGAGTATTACGGACAACATACCATGTCTCATCATTCATATCCATGTTGACGAGCACATATCCGGGGAACATCTTCCTCTGAACATTCTTGCGGGCTCCGTTTTTGACCTCAACTACATCCTGAAGAGGAACCCTGACTTCCAGAATCTGATCCTGGAGATGTCTGTTCTCAATTGTCTTCTCCAGATTAGCCTTTACTTTGTTCTCATAACCGGAATATGTATGAACAACGTACCAGTGTGCGTTCTCGTTCTCATTAGACTCGACATTTTCTGCGGCTGACTCCTCCGCAGCAGTAACGTCCGCTTCTGCAGCAGCCTCAGCGTCTGATAATACCTCATTAGAGTCGAGATTCTTTTCCATTTCTTCTGACATATTATCTCCTTTTTTAGAAAACGGATGTAATGAAATTCATTCCATATTCAAAAGCATAATCCAAAACAGCGATCAAAGCACAACAAATAGCCGATACCACTACAACAGCAGTTGTCTGTTTGATGATATCATCTTTCGTAGGCCAAATGATCTTTCGAAACTCTGCCTTAACACCGACAAAAAAATGTTTGATCTTATCCATGCCCGTTTGTCTCCCTTTTATTAAGGCCGAAATTACTTGGTCTCCTTATGCAGTGTGTGCTTCTTGCAGAAAGGGCAGTATTTCTTCATCTCAACACGGTCGGGATGAGTCTTCTTATCCTTGGTTGTGTCATAGTTACGGTTCTTGCAATCTGTGCATGCTAATGTAATTCTTGTACGCATATTTCACCTCCGCGCGTCTTACTGTTCAACAAATTTGCGCATAAAAAAAAGACGTATATCTCATGTCGCTTGTATACTATATCATAGACATTTATCTGCGTCAACACATTTTTATTTATAGACCACCTCTCGCTGCACAAAGAAGCTTCCAAGGAAAAGAATGCAGTCCACAGGAATCTTCACAGCAACTTCCGGGATCCCGTAAAAAACTCCGTGAAGCACGCTCACAAATGATCCGCTGAGCAGCATTATGCACAGCGCCAGCGCAAAATACTTGAGCGCCGAAAAAGCCCTGCTGCCCTTCCCGCGAAAGACAACTTTGTAATTTATGAAAAAGTTATAGAGCGCAGATATTATCCTTGCCAGGATTGTCGACAGCATAATGTATCCGACCGCAAGCGGCACATTTCTGAATATGCCGCAGAAAATTCCAAAGAGCACTATGTCAAGCACACTCGATGAGAGAGAAGAAAACAGGAATTTGAAAAAAACCGCATATATCCTGATCGAATCCTTTATCGGGTTGAAGTGGCTCGATCTGTTTTCTTCTAAATATATAGTCGCGATCGGAACCTCCTTGATTTCTATGCCCATGTCTTTTGCATCGAGGAGCATATTCGTCTCGAACTCAAACCTCTCTCCTTTTTCCGTCAAAAGAAATCTCATAAATTCCGAGGATATTCCTCTAAGTCCCGTCTGCGTATCGCTTATCGACAATCCCGTGAGGAACTTCATGACTTTGCTTGTCACCTTGTTTCCAAACACAGATCTGGCAGGAATACCCGTCCTGTCAAAATCCCTGACGCCCAGGACAAGCGCCTTGCCATCCTCTAGCAATGCCTCCATGCACTTTTTGATATCCGACACCTTGTGCTGACCGTCAGAGTCCGCCGTGACTGCGCCGATCATCGAAGGATATTCGTTAAGGCAGTAGTTGAACGCCGTCTTGAGCGCCCTGCCCTTTCCCATATTCACGGCATGTTTAAGCACTGTCGCGCCTTTGCTTTTAACCTCATCAAATATGCCGGCATAGGATTCGTCAGCAGAGCCGTCATTTACCACAATGACAGTCGAAATATCTTCACTTATAAGCTCATCCACGAGCGCGCAAAGCCTCTCATCGGGTTCATATGCAGGTATTATTACCGGTATAAGTTCATTACTCATCAATAAACATTTCCTTCTATTTTATATACTTTTCCGGGTTCAAACTTTTCATCTCCAAGCACCTGTGAAAAGAGCTCATAGGATATGCCTTCATTATCTTCAACATAAAAATATTTCGCATGACTGTCCTTTAGCTTTTGCAGTATTGTATCTTTTGTGTCCTGCTCTGTCAAAAAACCGTCATATACAAGAGCTGTCGGAGAAGCTTCTTTACTTATATATGTGTTGTGAACCCAGTAATAAGTGTGGCCGTCCCTTAGTACAAGAACTCTCTTCCCCCAGTATTCCTCATCGCTAACGCTCTCAACAATAAGCCTGCCATCTTCTCCCACCATGTCACTTACATATTTCTCGTTTTCAGATACACTGTCCCTATAACCAACGAGGTACCTGTATACACCGCTGTAATCAGCAGTGAGGAAAATCAGCAAAAGACATACAGACAGCGCCGCGCCGCATTTTACAACCGCCGAAGATGTTCCCGCCCTGTCCAGCATTATTCCCATTACAAGATACAGACTTCCCAGTGCAAACGGTGCACAGTATCTTGATATTGAAACTGCCATGGCATAGGCATCGAGGTACTGATCCTCAGTCTGGAAGATCGTGATGTGGGCAGCAAACACTATCCCGTAGGCAAGAGCGCCGCTGATCGCAAGAAAGACAAGCAGCTTCCTGAATTCTTTTCTTTCCAGTATCCCCTTCTTAAAAAGCACAAACACCAGAAGAAAAATGAGAACCACCGCCGCGCCTGTAGAAAGGTCAATTGTGATATTGTGGTCCGCATGCATGGGCAGAAGCCAGAAGCCTTCAAAGAAATATGAGAGCTTGTCTGCCGTATTCTCCGGAGGGACATAGTTCCCGGACGTCGCCATCTTTATCCCGGCCCCGGTGAGCTTGGCTACCCTTCTGTTAATCAGGCAGAACAAAAGCCAGCTTGAAATAAAGGCTGCAGCTGTAAATACAGATGCAAATATCTTCCTGCTCCTTCTGCCAAACAGCGCATAAAACACAAGCGCAAACGCAGCCCATTCAAATCCGACGGACTTTGTCAAAAGCAGCACCGACGTATATAGTCCGATACTTCCGAAATAATACAGATCGCCATGCTCCTCAGAGTCCATTATCGTCAGAAGAAGCGCGCCATAAATGACAGCCATGGTAATGTCCGCAGGGGTTCCGTAATATAATATCCCGTTGAACACACCGGGGAAAAGAAATACTGCTGCGAAGGAGAGCACGCCAAAGGTAAGTCTTTTTGTCGTGCCATGAACAGCTCTTTTTATACAGCTCTCAAATCTGTCAAACAGCGGAAGGAGATATACTCCGTTCAAAAAAAAGTAGCCTGCGAACTGAAGGCTTTCCGAATATTCTCCAGGCTTTATCTGAAGGAAAAGCCACTTTACAAGAGAAGTCACAGGCGGATAATCTCCAAACTCCGGCGACACATTTCCGTACTTGCCAGGAAAGCCGCTTAGGAAAAAGAGCTGCTTGGCGTCGGATGACCAGAAATTTATATCATCCCACCAGGTAAAGATCTGTCCACTCGTTGCAAAGGTAACAAGTGCCACACTTGTTACAAACATAATAGTGCCCGCACCTAAAATTTTCCTAAATACAGTCCCAAGCGCCGTATCATCATCCTTTACGGTAGCAACAATTACATATATGATCACCAAAGCAGCAACCGCTCCAATGAGCTTAAGCCCCCTGAAAAAAGCGAGCAGATACATAGCGAGAATAAGAAGCGATGTCACAACCGGAAGGCACTGCGACATGCTCTTTTTATATTTATCCGAAATACGCGCTGCAAGCAGAAGCAGCGCCGCCATCACAATAATAAACATGCTTTAATCCTGTTTTTTCCTATAAGATTTCATTACATTACAGACACATAAATAAGTGCGTTTTCGCTATTGAGTATAATACACGCAGGCAGTTTACGGCAATTAATTATTAATTTTGTATTAAATCAGCAGAAAAAGCTCATTATATCGTTGACATTTGACGTTTTTCATGTAGAATGAAAGTAACTAAACGTGGCTTAATATGCCCTCGTGCGATTGATACCAAAGGATTGGTAGAGTAAAGGACTCGTACGCATATCAAGGAAGAAAGGAGGGGGCATTATGGCAGGCATCTCTCTAAATGGTGCTTACAACCATTTCATACAGGATTATGTATCCAAAGATGTTACACATGCTGACGCGCATCGAAAAGATGAACTTCGGGATGTGTATAAGTCGATTGCAAGAATCAACAAAAATTCCCCTCTTTATCTTTTAACCAATGATACAGCTTCACGCAACGAGGCTATTGATATAAAAGAAAAAGCAAGGCAGCTCCAGGGCAGTATAAAGAGGCTGAGCGACTATGAAGATAAATCTTCGCTTAGTCATTCTTCCGCTTTTACAACTGACGAGTCAAAAGTCGGGGCATCCTATATTGGCAAGACTCCCGAACAGGACATCGGAAATATCGGCTTTGATATAGAAGTAACGCAGCTTGCAACCAGTCAGGTGAACAGGGGACGGTTTCTTCCGAAGGAATCATCCGGTCTTCCCGCTGATAATTATGCTTTCGATGTAAGGATTGATGGTCAGGAATATGAATTTCAGTTCAGTATATACAGCAATGACAAAAACATAGATGTCCAACAGAAGCTCGAAAAGCTCATAAACAAAGCCGGAGTCGGAATAACGGCAGGCATAGTCGAGGACGGAGCAAGGAGTGCCCTTGAAATATCCTCCAATCACACCGGACTAAAAGCAGGTGAAGTCAGCCAGTTTGAGATTTATGAAGCAAGCGGTTCCCTTGCTCAGGGAGCGGTTGAATATCTCGGGCTTGACAAGGTCGCAGCCCCCGCATCCAATGCCCACTTTACATTAAACGGCGAAGACAGGGCTGCAGTCTCCAATCACTTTACGGTTGGCGGCAAATTTGACATCAACTTAAATGCCACAACGGATATAGGCAATCCTATATATGTCGGAGTCAAGAAGGACAACGAAGCCCTGATCAATCATGTATCTTCTCTGGTTGATAACTACAACGGATTTGTAGGAGACGCCGCCGGCATAAACGACGACAAATTCAAGAGTTCTAAATTGAGGTCCGAGATTATCGGCATCGCCCAGCAGTATCTGGCACACGCCGAGGACATTGGTATATCACTGGAAGCCACGGGCACGATAGCCATCGATAATGAGATGCTTCGGCAGGCAGTGTCCGGCTCTGATTCTACCGCAGCGCTGGAACCGATCAACAAATTTGCCGACGCTCTGATAGATAAGACAAAAGAGATTTCTGTCGACCCCATGAAATATGTCGAAAGACCGGTAGTCAATTACAGAAATCCCGACAACCGCGATTACTCATCGCCCTATGTTACAAGTGAGTACTCGGGTATGATGTTCAACAATTATTGTTAGCGCCTCTGGCGCTTAAGTCTCTCTGCTGCAGAAGAGAAGACTTGAAATAATATAGCCGGCAGTGAGCGTTCTGCCGGCAAAGATCCCCCGGGCGCAACTTGTCCGGGGGATTCTTTTATTATCATTTTTATTCTTCATTTCTGCTCATATCCAGGGCCTGCCTGATAACCTGATCCATGTTGTAATACTTGTACTGACCAAGCCTTCCTCCAAAGATGATGCCTCCAAATCCGTCAGCCTTCTCTTTGTACTTCTCATAAAGAGCATTGTTCTTTTCATCGTTCATGGGATAGTAAGGCTCATCACCGTGTTTCCAGTCAGCAGGATACTCTCTTGTTATCACAGTACCTTTCCCATCACCGTACTCAAAGTGCTTGTGCTCTATGATCCTGGTATATGGAATCTCGCGCTCAGTGTAGTTGACCACCGCATTGCCCTGATAGTTATCAACATCAGGAAGCTCCTGCGTCTCAAATCTTAGTGACCTGTACTCAAGGGTGCCAAGTTCAAATCCGAAGAACTCATCTATCATTCCCGTATACAGGATCTTTCCAAACGTATCTCCCTCTTTTGACTCAAAAGGCCTTGCCGGCAGATTGCCATCAAGTTTTACAAAGTCATAATAGTCTACGCCGGTTCTGACACTCACCCCGTCGAGGAGTTTGTCGATCATCTGTGTATATCCGCCGATCGGTATACCCTGATATCTGTCATTAAAGTAGTTGTTGTCAAAAATAAACCTCATAGGAAGCCTTTTTATGATAAACGCCGGAAGCTGCGTGCAGTCTCTTCCCCACTGCTTCTCTGTATATCCCTTTACAAGCTTCTCGTATATATCTCTTCCCGCGAGGCTAAGTGCCTGCTCCTCAAGATTATCAGCGGAAAACTCTTCAGAATTCTTTTCCTTTTTGATCCTCTCTATCTCAGCATCTGCCTGTTTCTTTATGATCTCCTTGGCTTCATCGGGAGTCCTTATGCCCCACATTTTGCTGAAGGTATTCATATTGAAAGGAAGATTATAAAGCTCATCCTTATAAACTGCCACAGGACTGTTGATATAGCCGTTAAACTCCGCAAAATTATTTATATACTCCCAGACCTCTCTGTCTGATGTATGGAAAATATGCGCACCGTATTTGTGTACGTTTATGCCAAGTTTGTTTTCGGTATATATATTGCCGCCAACATGGTCTCTCTTGTCAATGACCAAAACACTCTTGCCCCTGGCATGCATTTCATGGGCAAATACAGCGCCAAAAAGACCTGCTCCTACAACGAGATAATCGTATTTCATCTACAAACCTCCTAATTTTTTGTTTAACAGGAATTTGCAGAGCAATTTCCTCTCAAACAAAAACCTCTGCGGATCATTATATCAAATCCGCAGAGGTTTTACATCAGTCTGCCTGGTATTTGTCAAGCTGTGAAAAATCTCCCATCATATCAAGGATCTTTTTGCGTCCTGCCTTATTGAGCTTGACGTACTGCTGCATAACTCTGTTCTCAACAATCTTCTTACCAAGGTCTGTTCCCTGCTCCAGTGTTGAAAAATCAACAGGATTGAGATTAAGACGATCACACATCTTGATTACTGTTCCGTAGGCCATGCCTTCGATTCCCCTATCTAATGCTGTTACAAGTGTACTGTATGGAATAGACATATCTATCGCAAACTGTCTGACACTTTTATACTGCGAAAGAATTTCTCTTTTTAATATCTCAGCTTTCGTCATGATGCCACCTCCTATATTTCTTCTTATGAAATCTCTTTCTTTTTGCACAAATAAGGATATCACATTGACGTTTTTTCGTCATTCACTTTTTAGGGGAAAATTCGAATAAAAATTTAGACAGATTACCGAGGGTTTTTTGGCATTTTAACGAAATTCAACCCTCACACAATAATTTGCAAAAGTGTTCACACTTTTTTCACAATTCATTGATAATATTAAAGACATTTTAACGTAAACAAAAGAACAGCCGCTATTTATCGCATTCTTAAAATTTTCGAATTGTAAACGAAAAAACAAACAGTGCTAAACGATGCCTTAGCGCTGTTTGTACATTTTTTCATAAAAAAGCATGTTGTTTGCGACATGCAGGCACCGGGCGCGGTTGCATTTATGCCGCATTTACCTTACGTGCACGTGCTCTAAACTCTGCCCCTCACCTCGCCGATTTTATTGTTCAAAAATAACATAACTTCATTGTAGATATCTTTCGGAATACTATACACTATATGAACATTTCCTTCACATTGAAGGTCAATTGCTCCCATTTTTTTCTTTACAGCGACAATATTGTTATAATGAATTATCTCTTTTTTGAGCTGATTATCCTGTTCAAATTCCGCTCTTTCGGAATAGAGCCTAAGGATCCCCTCCTTAAAGCCGCTGCTCACTCTGAACTCATACTCCGGATTGTCATCCCCAAGCATCACATCAAAGCTCTTTTGTCCGTCGTCGGATACCATGACCGGCATAGTAAGGATCTTTTTGTCAATTTCTTTCTTGGTATATCCTCCTCCGGATCCCCTGCTCTTTATGATATTGGTCTCTATAAGACCTGAAAGGGAATTGTAATATGCGCTTATCATATAATCCGAGGAAAACAGAAGATTAATGCTCTTGCTCCTTACTTTCTGTCTGAACTTCAGTGTATGATAACCTGCAGTCAGCGCAAACTTTACCGATTCACCGGGCATCACCTCATAGAGCTGCTTTTCATCGACAAATACCAGCATCATCGACTCCTCGCCCTCTCTCTGTCCGCTACACGTTATTTCAACGATATAGTATCTGCCGTCTTCAAAAAGTCTGGCTCCACAGAATGGACAAAATTTAATTTCCGCATTCAGAATACTGGGAATTTTCTTACCGCAGCTGTTGCACTTCATATGCCGTCCTCCTTATCATTCCCAAGAAAAACTCCGTCATCTGCAAGGCATTCGCTTATCCTGCCTCTGCTTACAAATTCGCTCTCGGCGATCACAATATCAAATGAATGTCGCTCCCAGGGGAGCCTTAGGGTGTTCAGATCCCCAAACACAACATCGTCAGCAATTAGCCCCGCAATTCCTGCTTCAAGAGCCGTTCTGCAGACTCCCGCAACATAAACCTCAGGACATCTGCTCTTAATATATGAAGCGTTAGCCCCAAAGCCACAGGTAAAGTCAATAACCCTTACTCTTCCCTTTTTTTGGGCAGCGATCGCGATGACCCTGTCAGCTGCTTCGAACCAGGGAAGCTCATAGCCCCAGATGTCAAATCCCCATTTGTCGATAAACTTCTTTCTGCTCTCCTCCATCGCGTCAGGGTGGCCCTCAAAGCCGCTCCCGCCGTTGTGATAGATGAGACTGTTGACACACAGATACTGACTGTACCCCGCTCTGGCAATCCTAAAGCCCAGATCGTCATCTTCAAAATACGCGGGTGAAAAATACTCATCAAAAACATCCATATCCTTTGCCACAGTCCTAAGGGCTTCTCGTGAAACCAAAACCGCGAATCCCGTAAGCCTGAACCTTTTCACAAACGGATTTCTCATGGGAATGCACTTTGTTTTCGCATACTCCCTAAAAAGTTCAAGAGACCTCTCATATCCAAGCACCTTGTGCCAGGGTATTTTGCCATTCTCCTCAATGGTCTTAATCTCTTCTTCGCCGTCTGCATAAGCAAGCAGCTCTCTTTCATCTATCTCCTGAAGCGAGGCACTGTTTGACATAGCTCCCGTCGCTCCGACATTCCTGTTGTCGTACAGTCCCATTCTCAGGAAGAAAAGCGAATTTTGGCACAGTACAGCGTCATTGTTAAGAAAGAATATATCGTTGTCAGGACAGCAGGCCTTTGCTCCAATGTTGCAGCCCTTGGAAAATCCGAGGTTTTCACTGTTCTCTATTAGCCTGAAGGGATATTGTGCAGCATCTTTCTTCTTTCTAAGGTACTGTTTGGTCCTTTCGTCGGACGAATTATTATCCACGACCACAATCTCAAAGCTTCCGGGTGGCTGGTACTTTTCCACCGCTTCTATAGATTTTTCCAGAATATCAGGATCATTATATGACAGGATCATGACACTCACATTCCTGACCCTGAGAGCAGAGTCGCTCTTTATATCAAGGATCATATCCCGGATAATTTCTCTGTCCTTGTCATCATCACAGTAAAAGTAAGCCATCTCCATGCAAAGATATGCTTTGTTTATATTGGAATTTATATAGTAAAGACCCAGCATATAAAAGAGTTCATAGTCACCGGGATTGTAAGAAAGCCCCCTGGCAATCGCCTCAAATTCAGCATGACTGTCGCTCAAGACCTCCCACAGGGTAGCTTCAAGAACACATAATTTTGCAGCTTCGCTCGGAGTTCTCTCATCAATATGAAAAAACTCCTCCTGAAACTCATAGAGAGCCTCATTATAGTCTCCGTTCGAGATCAGTTCCGTAAGCCTGTCAAACATATATCCATTCCTGAGATATCAATAATTAGTAGTATTTTATTTATTTTATCATATATACTCTCAGTGTACACGAATGGTTGACGCCACTTCTTCAAAATAACTCTCGCAGTCATCATCCTCAGCTCTCTGGAAAGTTATTGTAAATATGCGGTATTTGGAAACAAGCAGATACACCGTCTGATGAATCTTTTCCTCATCAGCTGCCTTGTATTCAGAAACTATCTTAAAGCCGGGGCAGTCATCTATGACAATATCCTCAAAAGAGCTTACAGAAAAGCCGACATCTTCCCCATACTCCTCGTTGTAAGCAGCTGACATTGTCTCCTGATAAATCTCTTTAGTCAGATTCCTGGTCCCACTGATCGTATCAGGCAAAGGTTCATCCCCCCGCTCCAGCTTCTCCCTGTTAGTCACGGGCTCATCCTGTCCGTCGTAATACACATCATATCTGATGATGGAAGATTCCATCGGATAGCTGTTGTTCACAAAGACGCCCACTTCGCTTCCGGGTTTAAAGATAGGCGGTATCGACATTGTGCAGGCCCACGCAATGCGCTCCTCTTCAGTGTTGTCACCTTCTTCCGGAAGGTGCGTCGACCCGGTAATCGTAGCCAGCATCAGCATAAGACTTATTGCAGTATTAAACACAAATCGTATCATAAAACTCTCCACCTATCCGTACTATCTTCTGAGCCTGAATACATCAAACCAGTATCTCTCCAACAGGTAACTGCCCTCATTCTCATAGGTAATTCCATAGGCATCATTCCACTCACCAAGGATCACCTCTCTGCTGTTAAAGCTCCCGAGAAAAAGAACTGTCTTGCCCGCGTCAAGATAATTGGCAATATCGACCGGATCCTCTATTGTCTCAAGCCCCTGGACCATCTCTTTCATAAGAGCTTCAGGCTCTGCTCCATATAGATACACCCGGTGCTTTGGATCAACCTTTCCAAGATAGTAGCCCAAAAGACCCTGCACCTGATCAAAATTACTGATTATTATTGTATCAGAACTGATCCCTTCAAACAATGCGAGCGTTTCTTTCATATTCACTTTTCGGTATTGTTCATTGCCGATAAATGCCCTGTAATCAACAATTCCAACCACGGCTACAAGAACTGCCATCGCTGCAGCTACCACTCCCGGGATGAGTAATGGCCCTTTTTCAAAAGACCTGTCTATTTCCCTTTCCGTCATCATAGAGAGCGAGAGCCAGAATGCGCCGTAGGACGGAATCATATATCTGTTTACAAACACCGGCCTTAGAAGAAGCGAAGCCAAAAGACCTACCGCCACAAGAATCGGAAGAATGCAGAAAGCATACATCTCAAATATGGCTCTTTCTTCCTTTTTAACAGCCCTCAAAAACGATCTGACAGCAAGAATAACAGAGAAAGCAAACATCAAAACCGCACAGACAACGGCAACGGTATCATTTGTGAAGTACCCCCGAAACAGATGCTTTGCTGCGCTTCCAAGACTGCGTATGCCTACAGGCTGTATCCAGTAGTTATTTTTTACAGCACCGACCTGAGATACGACCACCGATACCCACGGAAGATACGATATTGCCGTAAGTATCATACTTACAAGAAGACTGATAATGGTAACAGGAAAGCGCTTATCACTGCTCTCCTTTTTTCTTCCTGAAATATACTCACACAGCATCAGAACAAGCAGAAACATAAATACTATCCCGGCACTAAGCGCCGCATAATAGTGCGTATATGCCGCGGCCGTCGCATACAGATACATTGCGATCGCATCCGGCAGATCCGCCTTTTTCTCTTTTCTCTTAAATGCCCTGTATAGGGAAAAGCCGTGCAAAAGAGCTGCCGTGACAAAAAACGCAGCCCAGCTGTACATCCTTATCTCTGTGGTGTATTCAGGCATCTGCGGCATTGTCACTATTGCAAAGGAGAACATCCCCGCAGTCAGGAGTCCAAAATGCTTTCTGACAGTCGTAAGCGAATATACTGCCATCAAAAGAAAAGGAAGAATGGACACCATCTTGGCGAGCATCTCACTGCCAAGCTGTCCTTCGCTACTTCCGACTATCCCAAGGGCATTGCCTGCAAGCAGAAACAGTCTGACGATAATATAATACAGCGGAGGATGAACATCCCTGGCAGTAAGGCCAATAAGTTCCCCTATACTGTAAGATGCAAATTTCATTGTAAAGAGCTCATCATACCAGATATCGGTACAAAGTGACAGGGTAAAGGATCTGATAAGGCAATACAGCGCAGCGATCAGAAATCCCAGACCGGTTATATTCTTTATTGTCGTTTTGCTTTTTTGTGACATCAAAAACCTCTTATCAGCTAAGTTGTGCAGAAAACAAGGGGGACGGTTCCACCATCCCCCTGTTAAACAGCTTTATTTAGGGCTTATGCCTCATAAGTATCAATCAGCTCCAGAGTGTGCTCATCATTCATCTTTCTGCACATTTTCACAAGTTCATCCAGCGGAACATTCTGGATCTGCTTGTTTGAGCCGCGAACATTGATAGAAACAGTATTCTCAGCAGCCTCTCTGTCGCCAATAACAAGAATATACGGATCCTTGTAGTTCTTGAACTTCTTGATCTTCTCTTTCATGTTGTTGTCAGAGTAGTCAGTCTCAACACGGATTCCTGCATCCATGAGCGTTTTCTCAACTTTGGCAGCGTACTCGTTGTGCTCTACTCTGATAGGTACGATACCTACCTGATACGGGCTTAGCCAGAACGGGAACACTCCCTTGAAATTCTCGATGATGATTCCGATGAATCTCTCAAGTGATCCGTAGATTGCTCTGTGGATAACAACAGGCATCTGCATAGAACCATCCTGCGCCTGATAGGTGAGTCCGAAGTTGTGAGGAAGCTGGAAGTCAAGCTGCACAGTTCCGCACTGCCACTCTCTTCCAAGGGCATCCTTGATCTGAAGGTCGATCTTGGGTCCATAGAAAGCGCCATCACCCTCGTTGATCTCATAGCCGCCCTCGCCGTACTTCTCATCAAGAATCTCCTTGAGCGCTGCCTCTGCCCTGTTCCACACCTCGATGTCGCCCATGAAATCATCAGGCCTTGTCGAAAACTCGGCTCTGTAGGTAACTCCAAAGGTTGAATAGATCTCATCGGCAATTGAGATAACATCTGCAATCTCGTCCTTGATCTGAGATTCCATTACAAACGTATGATCATCGTCCTGACGGAACTCCTGAACACGGAAAAGACCGTTCATCTGACCGGATTTTTCCTTGCGGTGAAGTACATCATACTCACTGTATCTGATAGGAAGCTCCTTGTAGGAGTGGTTGGTCCTCTTATATGTCATCATGGCATTGGGGCAGTTCATGGGCTTTGCAGCCATTGTATCTTCAAGTTCTCTGTTATAGATCATTGAACCTGCCACAATCTTAACGTTTTTGGGCTCGCAGGATTGGTCGTTCGGATTTTCCAAAACTCCCGGAATCTCGGCATCAGCTTTAATCTGGCCCTCCATACCCGGAACCATGAACATGTTATTAACATAGTGAGCCCAGTGACCGCTTATAAGCCACAGCTTCTTGTTATTGATAAGCGGAGCTGCGATCTCGGTGTAACCATGTCTCTCCTGTACCTCTCTTGAATACTTGAGGAGAGCCTGATACATCTTCCAGCCCCTTGGAAGCCAGTAGGGCATTCCGGGTGCTGTCTCGTCAAACATGAAAAGATCGAGCTGCGGTCCGATCTTCTTGTGATCCCTCTCCATTGCTTCCTGGATCATCTTGATGTGATGCTTGAGTTCATCCTTGGTCTGGAAAGCATATACATATATTCTCGAAAGCTGGTCTCTCTTCTCATCGCCTCTCCAGTATGCGCCTGAAACAGACTTGATCTGATATGAGACATTCATAAGTTCCTGAGAATTGTCTACATGAGGTCCCCTGCACAGATCAACGAAGTCCTCGCCAGTGTAGTAAACAGTAAGTGTCTCATCCTCAGGAAGATCATTTATAAGTTCTGTCTTGAACTTCTGATCAGCAAAAATGGAAAGAGCCTCGCTCCTTGATACTTCCTTTCTGGTCCAGTCCTCCCTTCTCCTTATGATCTCTCTCATCTTGTCCTCGATCATCTTGAAGTCGTCCTGGGTAACTGCCTTTGGAAGCACAAAATCATAGTAGCACCCGTCATCGATCTGGGGTCCTATGGCGTACTGAACTTCCTTCCCATAGATCTCGATCACCGCCTTGGCCAGGATATGTGCCAGAGAGTGGCGGTAAACTTCCGCAAATTCTTCTTTTGTCATTACAAATTACTTCCTTTCTTTGCTACACCTACCGGGTGCAGCACAATATTATGTCAAAGACCTGTACAGTAACTGATCAGCGTCCGTGGCACTTCTTGTATTTCTTGCCGCTTCCGCAAGGGCATGGATCGTTGGGATAAACCTTGTTCTCTTTCCTTATTGTGTGGGAAGCCTTCTCCTCTTTGTAGAGAGCCTTTCTCTTGTCCTCGTCAAAGATCGACTCCCATTCGGGAAGATTGTAAAGCCAGTCTGCTCCGGCATTTACCATGTTCTTGTAGAGCAGTTCCTTCTCAAATCCGAGATTTACCTCAGTATCTTCTTCCATCTCTTCGATAGGATTCTGCTCTTTAAGTGAGTCATTGATACCGTCAAGGAATCCTGTCATTGTCATAATATCAACGCCGTACTTCTCAGCAAGTTCCTTAACTGTTCCCTTAACTGTCTCATCGGGATTTTTTAAAAGCTCAGCGTAAATATCGCGTTCCTTCTGAAAATAATCTGTCCACAGCTTTTGAAGATCACCCTTATTGGCAGTCTCTGAATAAGCCATGTCACGCCACTGTTTTAATAATGCCATAATTAATACTCCTGTTCTAACATCATCATTATAATACCGAAATATTTTAATATATTTGCCGTAATATGTAAACAAGTGATATTATATTGAGAAAATCTTGAGAAAATGGTTTCTGTTCAGACAGACAATAAACAGAAATAACAAATTGAAAAAGAAACGGGGATAAACCAATGTTAAAACGACTCAAAATCAACAGATTGTCATTCTTTATGAAGGCTGTCGGACTCTCACTTGCCGCAGTTATGCTCTTGCAGGTCTCTGCCTGCGGATCTTCAGGTGCAAAAGACAGCGCAAGCTCAAACGTGACTGTAAGAATTGCAGCCCTGAAAGGGCCGACAACAATTGGACTAGTCAATCTGATCGACGATGCCTCAAACGGAAGTTCTGATAACAACTACGAATTCACCATGTACACAGCAGGCTCTGATATCATGGCCGCCATGGCAGAGGGAAGTATCGACATCGGACTTGTGCCTGCCAATGTAGCATGCGTAATGAACAACAAGGTCGAGGGCGGAGTTTCCATAATAGATATCAATACACTCGGTGTCCTGTACTGCATCACAGGCGACGAGAATGTAAAATCCATTTCCGATCTTGCCGGAAGAACCGTCTTTACAACAGGTCAGGGCTCCACTCCCGAGTACACGATAAAATATCTTCTTGATCAGAACAACATCACAGACTGCAGCCTGGAGTTCAAATCAGAAGCGACAGAGGTTGCGGCTCAGCTTGCCGAGACTCCCCAGTCGATAGCCATACTCCCGCAGCCCTTTGCTACCGCAGCATGTGTTCAGAACAGCGATCTTAAGACAGCCTTCTCTCTGGATGACGAGTGGGCCAAAGTCAACACCGACTGCAGGATTGTGACCGGCGTCACTGTTGTATCAAACAAATTCCTCTCTTCAAACAAGGAAGCCGTTGACACATTTATAAAAGCTCACGAAACGAGTGCACAGGCTGTATCCACCGATCCCGACAAGACAGCCTATCTCGTAGTCGAACAGGGCATAATCGCCAAAGAGCCCATTGCAAAAAAGGCCATTCCGATGTGCAACATAACCTGCATCAGCGGAAAAGATATAGAACCTACTATCGCCGGCTACCTCAAGGTACTGTATGATCAGGACCCCAAAGCAGTAGGCGGATCACTACCCGACAGTTCCTTCTATTACCGTGGATGATTATCTGACAAGGAGAGCTCAACATGAAGATAAATTTTACAAAAATGCACGGCTGCGGCAACGACTATGTATACATTGACGGCGGCAAAGAACATATACCGCAGGAAAAGAAATCAGCGCTTGCAGTAAGAGTATCTGACAGACATTTCGGAATAGGCTCCGATGGGCTGATCTTCATAAACCCGGTCCCTGAAGATGACATCGACTTCGAGATGGAGATGTACAACGCTGACGGTTCCAGGTCTGAAATGTGCGGTAACGGAATAAGGTGTGTGGCAAAATATGTATATGACCACAGGCTCACCGACAGGAAAAACCTGACTATAGTAAGTGCCGGCAAAAAGAAATATATTGAGCTTACCACTGACAGCGACAACCTTGTCAGCTGGGTTAAGGTTGATATGGGTGCTCCGATACTGGCGCCCGAGCAGATTCCGGTTCGCCTTCCGTCTCCGGTGACAGACGTTCCCATCACCGTTGCAGGAGAGGAGTATCGCATGACCTGCGTATCAATGGGCAATCCGCACGCCGTTGTTTTTCTTCCAGATGGCACTGACCTTGGTGCTTTTGATATAGAAAAAACAGGCCCACTCTTCGAAAACCATGAGTACTTCCCAAACCGCGTAAACACCGAATTTGTTACCATAGATGACAGGAGCAGCGTTCACATGAGAGTCTGGGAGAGAGGCACAGGTGAGACACTTGCCTGCGGCACCGGGTGCTGTGCTACCGTTACCGCCTGCATCTTAAATGGTCTCACAGACAAAAAAGTCACCGTCCATGTACTGGGCGGCGACGTGGTATGTTCCTGGGACGGCAATGAGTCTTCCCCCGTCATCATGGAAGGACCTGCCACAACGGTATTCGAGGGAATGATCGATATTGATCTGTAAAATCTATATAATAGCAAAGCATTCAAGGGGACTTTAGGGCTTGGCCTTAAAGCCCTCTTTTATTGTGCTTCCTATGAGCTCCGTCCTCTCAGCCATGAAATCATAGCAGGTTGAGGGGCAGGTATAATAGCTGTTCTTTTCATAGGGACCTGCAATATATACTGTAGCTCCGTCCATGTCATATTCCGACATCTGCGCTTCTTCAAACGGAATGGGATTTACATAGTACCCTGCCGTCAGATTGTGCTTAACAAACACAAGGCTGTCCATAAAATAATTGTCGATCCAGCTGCAGAAATTCACAGCTATAATGCAGGAGAGCCCTATCAGTATGATGCTCTTCTTCTCTTTCATATACTCTGCCAGATCTCCCACAGTGCAAAGAGGAAGCAGCAAAAGAAACGCAAGCCCGTATCTTATAAATGGCGCAGTAAAAAACCACATGGCTATATTTCCAAGTATTGTCGCATAAAAGACCGCCGCTGCCGGGCGAAATTTCTTTTCCCTGATCCTGAGCACAAAAAGAAATGCAAGTAGAAAAAGACCAATAAACTGGGAGTAAATAAGCATCTCCTCATAGTGCTCCTTGCTCTCCCACCAGATGGGAAGCCAGCTTCCAACGCCTTCATCGACTCTTGTTATGTCATAAAGGCATCTCCCCCAGACCTTGATCTGGGCAGAATCGACCTTCATATACTCGGAAGGGATCTTCCAGACAACATTAAACAGGTCAATCGCATCCACAGGATAGAACAGCCATCCGGAGATGATAACATTTCTCACGAGGAAAGGCAGAAATGACAAAAATCCTATGATAAGAAAAGAAGTAAGCTCCTTCCACATTTTTTTCTTTACAAGAACCGCAAACGGAAATACCGCAAGCAGAACGTTGAGCGCCGCAGAGAGTTTCATGCTCACGACAAATATTGAAAGTACAGACAGATAACCATACATTGCAAGATCGGATCTGTCCGCCTTATCCGCTGCCCTCTCCCTCGTATAGGATATCCAGCAGCACATAATATAGAGAGTCATAAACATTGTGCCATAATCGGTGGCAGGTGACTGTAATCCCGTGAGATTTGTAAGAGCATATACAAGAAGCGCAGCGCGGGCAAAATCACCTGCGTGGCTTATGTGAGCTTTATATCCTGACAATCCTTCCACTGCAAAGCAGCAATACAAAACCATAAAAAAACCCGTCATGGTGTGAAGGGCATAGGGGAGCATAAAGCTCATCGAAAAGAGTGCACATAAAGGAAGATAGGAGCTGTTGTAGGCATAGTGGAGCTGAAGATTGCCAAGTCCCTTTATTATGCCGTACTCCTCCAGAAGACGTATCGCCTGGGCGTGATATATCCCCGTATCAGTGTGGAAGGTCCCTCTTGATGTAAAAAAGGCGCCTGCAAGTATTATCATTACAAATATAACAGCCTTTTTCCCTGAAAAAATCTTCCTCAGATATCCAAGCGCATCAAGGAGACTTCCGCGAAGGTAAAAGGCTGAGACAACTGCAAAGAAAAGCATCAGTATGTGGCAGATAGCACCGACCTTGTAAAATATGCTGAAACACTGCGCATACACTGCTGAAGTCACAAGCCCCGTTGTGACATATCCGGTTATTCCCATCTGCGTAAGTGACGGTACAGGAATAAGTTTAGACAGGGCACGGTTCATCACCATACCCAGAGAAAGTGTTATAAAAAAGATGTATATCCAGCTTATGATCGTTACAAGCATATATCATCGTCTCCATTTGGTCATAAACAAGCAGTTTTGCCCTGTTCCCTCGCGATCACATATATCCGTTCGCTCTCATCGGTAGGTTCATCATGCGTATCGGCATCAATTGCATCCACAAACATAAGACCAGATCTTTCGATAAAGCTCCTCATTTCCTCAAGTGTATATCCCCTCTGGAAATGCGTCTCCGTAAATCTCTTAAACAGGTCTTTTTCCTCATCGCATGATACAAAAACCGTCAGATCATATTCGTTGATACCTTCGTCCTCATGGAAATAATTATCCCAGATAAAGCTGCAATCCTCACGGTTTTCCGCAATTGTCGCATCCCCGATAACATCCCTGTACTTATGCAGGGTATTAAAATCGAAGATCAGTACTCCCCCGGGAAAAAGAAAATTGTTTACAAGCCGAAACGTCTCAACGATCTCTTCATCATCCAGAATATAGTTTATGCTGTCACACACACTGACTATGGTTCCGGCAGTACAGTAAAGATCCAGCTCCCTCATATCCTGTTCAATAAACATTATATCAAGTTTTTCCTCTGATGCCTTATTTCTTGCAACATTGAGCATCTCGGGTGACAGATCCATACCGATAATATCAAAGCCCTTTTTCTTTAATACCCTTGTAAAACTTCCGGTTCCGCAGCCAAGCTCCACTACAAGGTTTTTTTCCTGGGTAAGGGCTTCTTCAAGGTCAGTCTCCTCAGATTCCGCAGGGGCCTTCGCCTTGCCTTTATCAGATTCCACAGGCTTTGATATTCCATACCGCTCAATTAGTCCGGCAACAAAATCACCCCATACATCGTATGGGGTATCATCCATAAAAGTATCATATACTGCGGCAAAATCCGTATATGCTTCCATTTGTATTCTCCTGTGTGGCTGTCATTTTATCAGCCTGTGATTCCAAACCATGCACCGAATCCAAGTGCGCATACAATACTTACAATAACTGCTGCCAGTGCGATTCCACAGATGACAGCGGTGATCGTCTTCTTAAAATCCATATCCAGTATGCTGGCTGCAAGAGTTCCTGTCCAGGCACCGGTTCCGGGAAGCGGGATTCCAACGAACAGCATAAGGGCAATGAACAGCCCCTGTCCGGCTTTTTCCTGAAGCTTCTGTCCGCCCTTTTCTCCCTTTGTAAGACAGAATGTAAAAAAGCCTCCGATTACCGGTTTGTCTTTTCCCCACTCAAGGACCTTCCTTGCAAAGAAATAGATGAGAGGCACAGGAACCATATTGCCGATCGCAATAAGGATATATCCAAGAAGCAGATTAAATCCCGTTCCCGTATGCGAGAAAGCATAAGCAAAAGGAATCGCTCCCCTAAGCTCGATAAGCGGTACCATTGAAACGATGAACACTGTAATATACTGACCGATCAGTGATTCTTTAAAAAATGTCAACATAAATACTCCTCTATAAAACTACCTGCCAAGATATTCCTTTAAAACCTCAATGAGCCTGTCCATCTCCTCATCTGTTCCGATGGAAATTCTCAAATATTCGTCTATCCTTGGCTTATCAAAGCGACGAACTATTATATCATGTGTACGCAAATAGTCAAATATTTCCCTTCCATGCCTGTCCGGGTGGCGGGCAAAAATGAAGTTTGTCTTTGAATCCTCAAACACAAATCCAAGGTCCCTAAGCTGCTTCTTGACACGCTCCCTCGTGTTTATCACCTTATCCGTCGTCTCCTCGAAGTAAGCCCTGTCGTTCATAGCCGCCGCCCCGAGTATGAGAGATGGCATGTTCATTGTATAAGAGTTAAAGGAGAACTTGGCATCAAGAAGATATTTGATGATCTTCTCGCATCCAAAGGCATAGCCGATACGAAGTCCCGCAAGTGACCTTGACTTTGAGAAGGTCCTTACGACAAGCAGATTGTCATATTTATTGATAAGAGGGAGTGCGCTCTCTCCGCCGAAGTCAACATATGCCTCATCAACTATAACGACCACATCCCTGTTGTGTAAAATGATATCCTCTACTGCCTCCAGAGGTAGTCTGACTCCTGTCGGCGCATTAGGATTGGCGATCACCACTCCGCCGTTCTCGCCGTAATAATCTTTGGGGTCGATCGAAAAATCATCCTTAAGAGGCATCTGTTTATAAGGGATCCTGTACAGGTCTGCCCAAACATCATAAAACGAATATGTTATATCCGGGAAAAGAATATGCTTATCTGAATTAAAGAAAGTAAGAAACGCCATGGAGATCACGTCATCAGAACCGACTCCCACGAAGACATTCTCCTTTTTAACATCATAAAAAGAAGCAATGGAATCCACCAGTACGGAACATACCGGATCAGGGTATTTCCTAAGATCCGCCAGTTCGGTTTCCTCATAGGCCTTATAAACAAGAGGTGAGGGCGGATAAGGATTTTCATTGGTATTAAGCTTGATAATATTCTTGATTTTGGGCTGCTCTCCAGGTGTGTACGGAACAACTTTTCTGACATTATCTTCCCAGCTCATAATTCCTCCCCTGTATCTGTTTGACATTTATATGACAGAAAGTCAAAAGACCGACCAGATGGCCGGTCTTTTGACCCTGACATCGTTAAATGACATTTTATATTACCTTGCATCAAACTGCAAGCAGGATCTGCCTCACATTGCCGCCAGGTCAACCTGCGCCACTGTGCCTACGCCTCCGCTCTCTTTCAGGAAAATACCCGAAGCCCTGGTCATGGCTCTCTCCATCAGGTCGGATCCTATGTGGCTGTATGGAGTATCGGCGCTTCCAAGATAGATCGCCCCGACATCAGCTTCCTTAAGTGACAGGAGCGAATCCGTTCCATCCTCATTCCTTATCCAGATCCTGAGTCTGTCATATACCTCATCGTTCTCATCGATCCAGCCATTTCCGTCTTTATCATAGCCTGACAGATCCTTAAATCCATCGCCGCTCTTTGTGCCAAAAAGTTCGGATCCGTCATTTATCTTCCCGTCGCTGTTCTTATCAAGCGCAAGAAAACCTGATCCCGCCCCAAGCGAAGATATCTTTTCCTCCTTGCCGTCACAGTCGAGGTCAAAGTAAAAAGACTGATCGCTTATGTGGGTTACGTCTCCTGTGACATTTATCACCATGGGATCTATGTAGCTTACAGCCTGCTTCATATCAAGATTTGCATACTGTGCAAGAGATCTTGACATCGAAAAACTTACTCCGAAGTCGATCGTCCTTCCATCTTCCGTGACTGCGCTTCCCGTACCGGAAAAAGTGGTTGCCTCCTCCTCGTAGTGCGTAGCTGTAAGTGTAGTCACCTTGATAAATGAAGCACTGCTCAGCATATCGGCTGTATTTTGAAGCATGCTTCTGTAGCCCCCGGACTGCCTTTCCGGCGAGAGCATCTGAAGAAGCCTCATTATCCTTTCAAGCAGGCCTATCCTGAGCTCAGAGATCTGATCTGCCAGTCCCTGGTCCGAAGGTGCAGTATACTCGGTCTTGGAGGGCCTTAGCGATGAATAGCCGGAGTTTTTCAAAGCCTCCTCATCAGAGCCTATCCTTGTCAGCTCCAGTGAATCTCCTTTCTTTTCCCGTTCCTTCAGATTGTCAATAAATGAAGGTGCTGAAAGTGTACCGCTCTTTACGGCCACACTGTTCTCCTCATAATACTTGTGCGAGGAGACAAAATTTACGTTACTTTGTGCAATTCTCATGGTACCTCCTTTGGCGAAGGTTCACATTTTCCAAAAACAGGCTCCTGGCGCCTTTTCCATGTTTTTGGGCACAAAAAATGAACCTTCATTCGTGTGAAGATTACTCATCCCTGAAGATCCATGCTTTCCATAGCTTGTACTTTATATATCGGTACATACAGCCGGGAAATTAATAATTTATTTCAAAACTTACAGATCCTTTATATCACGTTCACGGTTTCCTGTAACTTCGCCGCTAAGGAAATGCCTGCGGCAAACGGATACATAGGATTCGTTGCCTCCCATCATGATCTGTTCGCCATGTCTTACGATCTTGCCGTCGATGACCCTGGCATTGAACTGTGCCCTTCTTCCGCACCAGCAGACCGTGGGAACCTCCTCAATATAGTTGGCAACTTCCATGAGCCGCTTGGAGCCGGTAAACAGATGGCTTGTAAAATCGGTTCTCAGGCCATAGCAGATAACCGGAAGGTCATACCGGTCCACAACCTCCGCAAGAAGATTCACCTGCTCCTCAGTCAGAAACTGCGCCTCGTCAACAAGTACGCAGTCAAGCGCCTTCCATGCCTCCGACTTTTTGGTGAACCACTCATTTACCACTTCATCAAGAAAATCCTCAACAAAAATGCAGTCAGCATAAAGTCCCATTCTTGACCTTACGACCTTTTCACCATCCCTGTTTTCAACAGCGGGCTTTAGGAGGATGCAGTTCTGCCCCTTCTCAAGATAATTGTAACGTACCATAAGCGCGTTGGCTGTCTTGGAACTTCCCATTGCCCCATATCTGAAATACAGCTTACCCATTGTTTTCCCCCTCGTGTAAAAGTACAAGCTTGTTGTACGGTATCTCGATTCCCTCTTTTTCAAATCTCTTCATGATCTCCACAAGAGATTCAGAACATGTTCTTGGATTGTCCCTAAAGTCCCTGGTCTCAACGAGAGCCTGAAGCGTAACTCCGCTTTCATCGCAGCTCTTGCACAGTACCACGGGTTTTTCTCCGTAGTGCTTGGGATGGCTGTCAATCGCGGCAGCCATAACATCCATGGCTTTTTCCATGTCTGTTCCGTATGCCACTGAGACCCTGATAGGATATGAAAAAGAATTCTCCTGAGTATAGTTTACGATTGTTGAAGATCCGACTATAGAGTTCGGAACATAGATGATCTCATTCTGATAGGTCTTTATCACGGTGTGCCGCAGGGTAATATCTTCTACAAATCCCGGATCGTAGGTGTCGATCCTTATCCTGTCCCCTATATCGAAGGGACGCGAATGAGATGCCGAAAGAGCTATTCCGGCGAACACATTGGATAGAGTGGACTGGGCTGCAAGACCCATGACAACAGCAGCCATTCCCGATGACGCGATCGCGGTTTCCCAGGTCTTCGAAAAAGCAGGTATACCGCTCATGGCAGTAAGGATAGCCACCGCCCAGACGAGCGCGATAATAATGCCCTTAAGGAAGATCAGATGAAGCTTCCCCCTAAGTGTATCCTTATTAAGAAATTTATTCAGCAAAAGATTTATGAGATAAGCTGCCAGAAACGGCAGGACATACTTAAGCAAATACTCTAATACTTTTTCCATGACTACCTCCCCAAAACCAAAGGTAGTATATCATATTTCCTCTTCCATTTCATCAAAAGCAATGATCGAATCTATGATATCCTCAAAGTCTTCCCGAAGTTCCTCAAGTGTATCGCCTTCATAGGTGTAAATCCGATCTCCCACCTTTACTTCACCGGTGTAGTAGTCACATTTTTTGTCGTAAATAACGCTGCCTGTATAACCCTCGTATTCAAATTCTTCCATTTATTTCTCCAGCTTCCTTGTTGATTCTCCAATGACCAGTTCTCCGGGAAAAACTATGTGTCTGTGATAGCTCTCTTTGTCGATGATATCGAACAGGAGTCTGACCGTTTCCCTGGACATGTCCTCGATAGGCTGCTTGATTGTAGTAAGCCTCGGAACACAGTACTTTGAAAGTTCCTGTCCATCAAAGCCTGCCACGCTCACCTGCTGCGGAACGCTTATCCCGGAATCGGCAAATGCCCTCAGCGCACCAACTGCCAGCACGTCAGATATGCAGTACAAAGCAGTAAATTCCTCTCCCGAGTCAATGAGCATTTTAGCAGTCTCATAGCCATTGTGCATGGTATATATCCTCTGGTCCACGTATCTTATCAGTCTGTCATTGACCTCAATGTCATGCTTTTTCAATGCATCGAGATAGCCCCGAAGGCGCAGCTGTACAACCGAGTGAGCATCGCTTCCCTCGGTCATTATGGCAATCTTTTTATGTCCCAGGCCAATTAGATACTCCACCATCTTAAAGCTCTCTTTGGCGTCATCAACGGCGACGGTAGAATACCTTTTTCTGTCAGGATCGGTCGCTATGTCCGATCCGATCGTGGCAAATACAACAGGGACATTTAATTTGTTCATCTTGTCGGCGGAGTGATTGATGTTTCCTCCCATGAAGATAATTCCCCGAAGCCTCTTCTCTTTCTCCAGTTCGAGAGCAACATCGACCTCATCTTCATAGGCATCAACATGTCGAAGTACCAGCGCATATTTTCTGATCTCAACCTCATGCTCAACCACTTCTATCATAGGGGCAAAGAACGGATTTGTGATTCCCTTGACCAACACAGCAATGCACTTTGCATCATTTCTTTTCAGATTCCTTGCGCTGTTGTTGGGTATATAGCCGGTCTCCCTTATGACCTCCAATATTCTCTTTTTGGTCTCGGGATTGATATCCGAGTGATTATTTATAGCCCTGGATACGGTGCTGACACCAACACCGCATCTTCTGGCTATCTCAACTATTGTTATCTCTGACATATCGTCCTTATCAGTTCTGAGGAAGTCTGCGGTAGATTCTCGCGAAGTCCTTCATTTTATCGCCGAGCTCTTCTGTAAGAGCATCTTTCTTTAATCTCCACACCCAGTTGCCTCCAAGAGTCGAAGGTGTGTTAATCCTCGCATACCCCGGCAGCTCCAGATAGTCCTGCATAGGGATTATGACTGTATCAGACACACTCGCAAAGGCCGCCCTTATGATCGTCCACACAGCGTCTTTGGCGCTCTTAAGTCCCAGATATTCCTTGGCAAACTTCTTATCATCTCTTTGAAGCTGATCAAACCAGCTCCTTGTAGTATCGTTGTCATGCGTTCCTGTGTATACAATGCAGTTTTTGGTGTAGTTGTGAGGAAGGTAGTCACTCTCCTCTCTTGAGTCGAAGGCAAACTGCAGTATCTTCATCCCCGGATATCCGGTCTTCCTGACAAGCTTAATGACTGAATCCGTAAGATATCCGAGATCCTCGGCGATCACAGCCATATCTCCCAGCTCTTTCTTCATGGTATCAAACAGATCGTACCCGGGTCCCTTTCTCCACTCGCCATTTTCCGCAGTCGGGTTTCCGTAGGGAATTGCGTAGTACTCATCAAATCCCCTGAAATGATCTATCCTTATCACGTCGTAGATCTTGTAGCAGTGACTTATCCTCTTCATCCACCACTTATAACCGGTCTTTTTGTGATAATCCCATCTGTAGAGAGGGTTCCCCCAAAGCTGACCTGTAGCGCTGAACGCATCCGGAGGACATCCCGCAACATCGATCGGTACATTTTCCTCATCCAGCTGAAACAGCTCAGGGTTGGCCCAGGTATCTGCGCTGTCAAAAGCCACATAGATCGGGATATCTCCTATGATCTCTATTCCGTTTTTATTGGCATAACCCTTGAGTTTTGTCCACTGACGAAGGAAAAGGAACTGAATAAAACTGTAAAATTCCACTTCCTCTCTATATTTTTCGAAAGCTTTCGCAAGCGCGTCGCTCTTTCTAAGGCGCACTCCCTCTTCCCAGGTATTCCATGCTCTTCCGCTGTTGGCATTCTTTAGCGCCATGAACAGAGAGTAGTCGCTGAGCCAGTCGTTTTCCGGGCTGATCTTAAATTCTTCAAACTCCTTTAAAAGAGTCTTGGAATCTTTTGCATTTTCCCTGTTTTCGAAGGCTTTTTTGAGAATATCGAACCTTGCGCGGTACATCTTCTCGTAGTCGATATACTCCTCAGAGCCGCCGAAATCACACTTGTCCACCTGCTTTTGGTCGAGGAGTCCGTCGGCTATAAGCTCCTCCAGGTCTATAAAATACGGATTGCCTGCAAATGTGGAAAATGACTGATATGGAGAGTCACCATAGCTGGTGGGTCCAAGCGGCAGTATCTGCCAGTAGCTCTGCCCCGAATTTTTTAAAAAATCCACAAAGTCGTATGCTTCCTTAGAAAAAGTTCCTATCCCGTACTTGGAGGACAGTGAAAATATAGGAAGCAGTACACCACATTTTCTTTCTGTTTTCTTTTTTTGTCTCGCCATTTTTTATTCCCCGTTATTTCTGTTGATGTTCTTCAAAAAACGCTCTTTTTGATTCCCCAGATCAGATTTCTCCACTGATCGAGCTGCTCTGTGGTCATGAAGCCATTGCTGGTCCCCATGTATCCGATTTTGTAGGATGCGAACAGAAGCGCATTCTTGATAGCATTGACGCTGTCACCGTTTTCCATGTAATAGTGAAGGAAGCATGCAAAAAGAGCGTTTCCTGCACCAATCGTATTAACCACCTCGTTAGTCTTCACCGTCTTGTAATGTACCCTAAGATCCTGGGTCTTGTCAAACAGAATCAGGCCTTCACTGCCCTGTCCGAGTATAATGATCTCTGTTTCGTAGGTCGTTGCAATTCGGTCTATGAACTCATACGGATCCTCAGTCAGCGTATCATCGCTGAAATAGAGAACTTTGGCCGGCTCAAGGAAGTCCTTATTGTATTTTTCCTTCTCACGGCTATAGTTTCTTATGTTTACCGCGATGGGCTTTCTGTGCTCTTTAGCTGCCTTTGCGAAAGGTCTGCAGAAATTGGCGTTAGCAAGCACCATCATGTCACAGCTCTCGACAATCGGAGCCACCATCGACATGTCATAGACATTCTCACGAAGATCCTTAAGGTCTTCAAATGTCTGTTGTTTGCGCATCTTGTCATAGAGTACCACCTCGGTAGGGGTCTCCTTCATCTGTGGGATTATGTACTGTGTGGAAAGAGTGATCTTCCTGTCCGGAGGATTGATCACACTAAGATCCTGGTTTCTGCCCACGATCGACATAAAGCACACTTCATCCCCGAGCCACTTAAGTGCCAGAGATTCATTGTAGGCGTCGCCTCCCACGGCCGTGAAGATGGAATCATGTACTCTTGTCAGTGGAGCATAGCTCACAGGGATCTTGTCTACTCTGACAATAGTCTCGATCTGCGTAACACCAGCTACCAAAAAATTGCTCATATAGACCTCCTTATTCCTTCCGGATCATGGCATCCCGGATCATGTCCACATATGTAACAGCTTCTTCAAGAAAAAAATCCGATCTGAAATTCTCTGATTTCACATTTCTTTCAATAAGACCGTTTATTGTAAAATCAAGAATATCTCCGACCTTCGCATAATCCGCAAAAGGCGCAAAAACAGATATGTCCGCCCTCTCTCTTAAGGACTCCATGATCCTGTTATACTTCTCCCTCCTCTCGCTGATCTCCATGAGTGCATCTGCGTCACTCTCTTCATCAGCCTTATTGAGGAACAGGAAAATATACGGATACTGTGCCATTGAGTCCGCTCTGGCGTTCAATATCTGCTTGTAAAGTTCAAAATAGCCGTTTTCATTTTTTTCTACATTGGCGGTCAGTTCCAATGTCACAAACCTTGTGGCATAGTCGTACAAAAAAGCATAAAGTCCGATCTTGCTCTCAAAATAATGAAAGAGCAGTCCCTTGCTGATCCCCGCGCCTTTAATGATATCGTCAGTACTTGCATGGCGGTATCCGTACTGGGAAAAGATCCTTAGAGCCGAATTGATCATCCTGTCCTGCTTTTCCTTCTTTAGGTCAAAAAATCTTTCGTTCATACATAATCCTCTTATGTCCCCTGTTGACCGCGTTAGTCTAAATCTAGTTTATCATTATTAAAATAACGCTTCAATGATTTTGTGATATTTATCAAAATTTAATACTCAGGACTTTAAAATGTTGGAAAATTGTATTAAAATCTATATAACCGTTTGAAATAGGAGGAGTCAAGATGTCCAAGAATAATGGATTCGGAAAATTCATACTGTTTTGTGCCGCTGCAGGTGCTGCTGCCGCAGGTGCTTATTACTATCTCAGCAAAAGAGAAGAAGAAATAGCTGACAGCTTCGATGACGATGATTTTGATGACTTCGACGACTTTGACGATGACGACGAAGCTTCATCCGATCCCAAATTTGGTTCACGTAAATACGTTGATATCACAAATGGAAACGGCGAAGCTGCTGAAGAGGAAAAGACAGAAGAAAAAGAGGAAGAAAAGGACGAAAAGGCTGATGCACCCGCTGATGCCAAGGAAGATGCTTCAGGCAACGTTCCTGTGACATCCGATGACGATGCTCTCGACGAAGAGGACGAGGATCCTGATGCCTCTGAAGAGTTCTTTGATGATGAAGACAAGTAATTAGGACAATAATTAACCCCTGCAGATCACTGCAGGGGTTTTAATTTGTCTTTTTATCTGTCAGGCTTATTCGAGCATTTCCTTAAGGGTTCTTGCCTTGTCCTTTACAGTGCTCTTTGCCGTCCTTGATGAGAGGATCTCGGAGATCATCTTGGTCGCAAGCTCTTTCTGCCCCGTCTCAACAGCCAGTGCAGCCATGATGTAGTCCAGGGTTGTCGAGTCCATACCCGCTATCGGGAACTCCTCGGTCTGCCTTGCCATGATGAAGCCGTTCAGCGCATTTGAAAGAAGCTCTTTCTCCTGCTCCTCGTTCTCTTTTTTCTTTGTCTCATATCCATCTGCCGACGGATCCATTTTCTGAGTCTCACCTCGTATTACCCAGGCATATTTAAGGCACAGATAAGCCTTTTCAGAATTCTTGGCCTTCTTTACAACGGCATTGGCAAGGGCAAGCTGATACAGCCTCTTGGCATACTCATAGGTGTAAATGCTGTTCCTGTTCGGCTCATGCTTGTAGTTCATACAGATCTTGACCCTGATATCATCGATCTGGATCTTGTTGAGGGTAGGAAAATACCTTGCAAGCGCTGCATATCCGCATTCAGTGCAGGCAATGATATCATACTTGTTCTGGTCGAGCTCGTCGTAGTCGGGGCGCAGATCAATATCAACCCCTTTCATCCTGACTTTGCCGGTCCGGACAGTCTTGGACTCAAATTCGGAATCGCAGACAGGACATTTATATTTCTTACTGAAAAGATAGTCTTCTTCATTTATAAGCTGAAGCTTTTTCTTGGGTTCTTCCTTCTTAACTACAACCTCTTTTTTCCTGGGGTCTTCAAACAGTTCCTCTCCACCGAGATTTCCAAGTCCGAGTTTTTCAAATCCTGAAAAAATACCTGCCATCACATACCTCTTTTCAAAGAATCAGTTTTTTGGTAACACAAAGGAGCTTTTTAGTGAAACTATTCTGTTAAACACGGGCGCGCCGCTCTTGGAATCCTTGCTGTCCACGCAGAAGAATCCGTTTCTTACAAACTGGAACTTCTCATAAGGAAGCACATCCTTAAGCTCCGGCTCGAGCTTGGCGTCCTTTATAACAGTTATCGAATGAGGGTTGAGATTGAGCGAACCATCCTCGTTATAAACTCCCTTCTCCTCATCGATTATATTCTCATATAGTCTTACCTCTGCGGTCAGAGCCTCTTTGGCAGCTACCCAGTGGATAGTGCCCTTGACCTTACGCCCTGTAAATCCGCTTCCCGACCTTGTCTGCGGGTCGTATGTGCAGTGAACTGCGATCACATTGCCGTTTTCATCTTTATCACAGCCTGTACATGTGACAAAGTAGGCATTCATGAGCCTTACCTCATTGCCGGGGAACAGTCTGAAATATTTTTTAGGCGGATCCTCGTAAAAATCTTCTCTCTCTATGTAGAGTTCTCTTCCAAACGGAACTTTTCTTGTTCCCATCTCAGGGACTTCCTTATTGTTCTCTATCTCAAGATACTCTGTCTGATCCTCAGGATAGTTGTCTATGATGAGCTTAACAGGATTAAGGATCGCAAGCATTCTCTTAGCCTTCAGCTTGAGGTCTTCCCTGATGCAGTACTCGAGCATTGCATACTCTGCGGTTGACTGCGCCTTGCTTATGCCGCACATATCAACAAACATCTTGATAGACTCCGGGGTGAAGCCTCTTCTACGAAGAGATGCTATAGTCACAAGCCTTGGGTCATCCCATCCGTCGACTACTCCGTCCTCTACAAGTCTCTTGATATATCTCTTGCCGGTAACAACGTTGTTGAGATACATCTTGGCAAACTCGATCTGACGCGGCGGGTTCTTGTATTCGCACTCTGTCTTGACCCAGTCATAAAGAGGTCTGTGATCCTCAAACTCCAGTGTGCAGAGCGAATGTGTTATACCCTCAATCGCATCCTCGATCGGGTGAGCAAAATCGTACATGGGATAGATGCACCACTTGTCCCCGCATCTTGCGTGAGACATATGTGCCACCCTGTATATGATCGGATCTCTCATGTTGATATTGGGAGATGCCATATCAATCTTGGCTCTCAGAGTCATAGCCCCATCCGGAACGCTTCCGCTCTTCATCTCCTCGAAGAGTCTTAAATTCTCCTCAACGCTTCTGTTTCTGTTGGGGTCGTCTTTACCCGGCTCTGTAAGGGTTCCTCTGTACTCTCTCATCTCATCGGCTGTCAGCTGTGATACATACGCCTTGCCCTTCTTGATGAGCTTTACAGCATCCTCATACATCTCGTCGAAGTAGTCCGATGCATAGAAGAGTCTGTCCTCATAATCCGCGCCAAGCCATTTCACATCTTCAATAATGGCATCCATAAACTCGGACTTTTCCTTGGTGGGATTGGTATCATCGAATCTCATGTTGAACTTGCCGCCATACTCCTTGGCCATTCCATAGTTCAAAAGTATGCTCTTGGCATGTCCTATATGCAAAAAGCCGTTGGGCTCGGGAGGAAAACGTGTATGCACATGATCGTACACTCCCTCGCTCAGATCCTTGTCGATAGCCTGCTCAATAAAGTGTCTTGAATTAGTTATTTCTTCTGCCATTTCTTTAAAAAACCAACTTTCTATTTGTAATGTTTATATTTCAGTATATCACATATCTGCAATCTTTGCGTCAAAAAAGCCCGCAGCGCCTTCACGCTGCCTGCGCATTGTGGTCCGTACTACCTTTTATCCTTTTTTGAGGTATATACATATTTCTCTTCAAATGCAGCCCTGCGAAGAGGTTTGTCGAAGTGATATCCCTGAATATACTTAACCCCCATGTCTTTAAGGGCGTCGAGCTGCGCTTTGGATTCGATTCCTTCTACACATATCTCCGCACCTATGGTCTTACCCATATCAACCATCGATCTGACAAATGCCTGTGAGTACTTATCTTCAGCTATATCCTTCACAAAATCCCTGTCGATCTTGATAATGTCAAAGGGCAGTGCCCTTATGCTGCTGAGCGCCGAATATCCGACTCCAAAATCATCGAGGGCGAGCCTTACTCCAAGCGCTTTAATGTCAAGAAGCGTCTGCTTGGTCCTTGCCAGGTCATTGATAGCAAGTCTCTCAGTAAGCTCAAGGATAATCCTCGAAGGCTCAATGTCATTATCCTCAAGGCAGTTCTTTATTATATCGACTATGTCCGTCTGCATGATCTGAACGACACTCAGATTGACGCCAACGGCAAATTCACCGTCTCCGGTCTCATTCCACTGCCTGCAGCACTCACATGCCTTTCTGAGTACATAATTGCCGATTGGATTGATGAGCCCAAGATACTCAGCAAGCGGAATAAACTCATCAGGACTCAGGAATCCAAGCGAATCACTGTTCCAGCGCACCAGTGCCTCGGCACCGATGTGCCCCATTATCCTCTCATCCCCATCCATGCTTATTATGGGCTGAAAATACACTTCAAATTCCTCGCACTGCTTGGAGATAGCGTCAAACATATTCTTCTCAAGGTCAAGTCTGTGTATTGAAGAGGAATCGATGTTGTCTGAATATTCAGCGATCCTGTTCTTACCTGATTTTTTGGCGCTGTACATAGCGACATCGGATTTTCTGATGAGCTCCGAAACATTATCGCCGTGATCGGGGAATCTCACAAGTCCCATACTCATAGTGCAGTAATAGTCGCTGTCCTTGAGATACCAGGGAGTTGCAAAAGCATTTTTGATCTCCTCGATTATCTTGTCTATCCGGTAATAGCTCTCGGGAGGGACAACTATGACAAACTCATCTCCGCCCATGCGGTAGCATGAGTTCTGGATTCCCTCGATCCTTCCTATTGCCTTTGAAATATCCTGCAGAAGTATGTCTCCATACTGGTGCCCGAGGCTGTCATTTATGTGCTTGAAGTCATCAAGATCCAGATACATGATCGCACCGTGCGTTCCACCTGTTCTTGCCTCGTCAACATATCTGGCCAGATCCTTTTCACAGCACATCCTGTTGTAAAGACCTGTCAGGAAATCAGTGTAGGCCTGTTGTTCTATCCGCTTCTGATAGAGCTTTTTCTCTGTAATGTCATAGATTGCGCACAGAGATACGGGCCGACCGTCAACCCACTTTATCCTGGTGTAGTAGACTTCATACCACTTCTCCCTCTCCCTGTGATGGACTTCATAATTACCGCTGTGACTCCTTGACGGAATATTGGTCTCAAAGAGATCCGCAAGTTTGTTTTCTGTCAGTTCTCTGCTGAAGTTCTTCTTAAAACTCCTGTTTGCAAAAAGAAGCACTCCCGTACCGGTATCCCTTACATAGATCGAGCTTCCCACATTGTCAAGCACGGCCTCAAGAGACTGAAAAGAGCTTGCCAGGGAATTGGTCTGCAGTCTCTTGGTGATGATACTCTGAAGGATCCTGATAGCATCATTTACAAATTTGATGTCATCTATCGACCATATCCTGTTCTCCCTGTTTTCAGTCAGGCAGACGTAAAACCTCGGTGCTCCGTTAATTATTATCGGCATGGATACAAGTGCCTTTATTCCAAGATTGTCAAGCTGTTCCCTCTCACCGGCATTCATCAGCGTATCGCTCGATACAACAATGGCCTTGGATCCGCCGATAAACCAGCACATCTCCTGATCCGTCGTCTCCGGGAACAGCTTATCGACTCCCGTCTGCGTCCACTGCACGACTATATCCATGAGCGTGCGGTCATGAACCCTGCAGGTGAAACCGTTACTTATCTGCAGATATGAGCAGAGCCTTGAGAGCACATCGACCATTATCTCCTCAATCTGATCGTCGCTGTCAAGGAGCGATACTATCTCCGTCATGGCTTCGGCCCTGTGAAAAGAGCTTGTCATCTCAAGCTTCTGCAGCCTCGACTCCTCGCTTATCGCAAGAGCCTGAGTTCTGGATCTCTCGACCTTTATCAGAATATTAAGGGATTCCCGTAAAAGATCCAGTGTCTTATAAAATTTATCTTCTGTGATAAGATATCCGAAATTCTCAATTGGTGGATAATGGAAAAAACTCTGATCGTAGCTTGCATCAGTAAAAATGCCGCACACAACCCAGACAGCGCCTATCGAAGAGTCTCCTCCTACCGCAACCGCCGCAAGGCGAAGGTTTGGTATCTCTGTTATCTCTACTGCCTGATCCTCCAGATCACTCTCTGAGACCCGCTTATAGATATTGTGTATCCTTATTGGTGTCACATATTTTCTGATAATTTCAATTTCGTGGGCATTTCCGGAAAACTCGGTCATGGGAACACCTTCCGAATCAAGGCAGATCGCATAGACGCCTGCCATATCGCAGAACATATTCTGCCATGACTGCAGGTCATCTATGTTTTTTTGCGCAAAACCGCCAAAGGCTCTGCTGATATCTGCAGCGCCCTTGGCGGCATTAAGCTTATTGTCTGCTGTTGTAGTTATATCACGCAAGCCTTACTCCTTAGGTGATCATTTATCGTCAACGCTGTAGTTTGGAGCTTCCTTGGTAATCTGTATATCGTGAGGATGTGATTCGCGCAGAGCTGCAGAGGTCATCTTGATAAACTTTCCGTTCTCCTTGAGTTCCTCTATCGATCCGCATCCGCAGTATCCCATACCTGAGCGAAGTCCTCCCATCAGCTGGAATACCGTATCTTCTACTGTGCCCTTATAAGCAACCCTTCCTTCAACGCCCTCCGGAACAAGCTTCTTGGCGTCTTCCTGGAAATAGCGGTCCTTTGAGCCATTCTCCATTGCTGAGATTGAACCCATTCCGCGATAAACCTTGTATTTTCTTCCCTGGAACAGTTCAAAATCACCGGGAGCCTCGTCGCAGCCGGCAAACATAGAGCCCATCATGACGACGTTGGCTCCGGCAGCAATAGCCTTGGTGATGTCACCCGAGTACTTGATTCCTCCGTCTGCAATGATCGGGATTCCGTAGCTCCTTGCCATCGCATAGCAATCCATAACTGCTGTGATCTGAGGAACACCGATACCTGCAACCACACGGGTTGTGCAGATGGATCCCGGTCCGATTCCGACCTTGACGGCATCGGCACCTGCTTCTATAAGCGCTTTGGTAGCCTCAGCGGTTGCGCAGTTACCTGCAATAACCTGAATGTCAGGGAACTTCTCTTTTATCATGCGCAGGCACTTAAGAACGTTCTCCGAATGGCCGTGCGCGGAGTCAAGAACAATGACATCCACCTTGGCATCCACCAGAGCCTCAACTCTCTCGAGGCAGTTTGCGGAGATTCCGACACCGGCGCCGCAAAGAAGTCTTCCGTGATCGTCCTTGGCTGAGAGAGGATATTTGATGGTCTTCTCAATATCTTTTATTGTAATAAGTCCGACAAGATTGTAATCATCATCTACGATCGGGAGTTTTTCCTTCTTGGATTTCGCAAGAATGCTTTTTGCATCCTCCAGGGTAATTCCTTCCCTGGCAGTGATAAGATTCTCACTTGTCATTGACTCCTTGATCTTCTTGGAAAAGTCTTTTTCAAACTTGAGATCGCGGTTTGTGATGATGCCGACAAGCTTCCTGCCCTCAGTTATCGGTACACCGGATATCCTGAACTTCGCCATCAGAGAATCCGCATCTGCAAGTGTATGCTCAGGAGAAAGAGAAAACGGATCCGTAATAACACCGTTCTCTGATCTCTTTACCTTGTCAACCTCCTCGGCCTGAGCTTCTATCGACATATTCTTGTGAATGATTCCGATTCCGCCCTGCCTTGCCATGGCTATAGCCATCCTGTGCTCGGTTACGGTATCCATACCGGCACTCATCATAGGTATATTCAGTTTGATATTCCTGGTGAGGTATGTGCTTACATCCACCTGATTGGGTATCACCTGTGAATACGCAGGTACCAAAAGCACATCGTCAAAAGTAATTCCTTCACCTATAATCTGTCCCATATCTCGCTCTCCCTTCAGCTATTTACATGTTTTCCCCAAAACAATCCTCAGTCAGTAAAAACTCTTCTTGGTGCCACATTTTTGACCGCTGTCACAAACTCGGCACTGGGCTCAAAGATGATTCTCTCCCTGCCATCATAAATAAATGTATATGTCGGATCCGGCTGTCTTCCTGCCTCTCTTGCAGAATAGTCAACAGTTTTTAATGTTTTGTTCTTGTACTCATCGAGATGATAAGAGCGGGACGGCGCCATTGCCTCAATGCGCTCCACATCATATTTCCCAACATTTTTGCGGTTCTGTTTGTTGAGTATCTTGTCAACAGTGATCTCTTTTTCACAGTACTGATACTCAAATTCTATGCTCGCATTCATGGAAAGGAAATAATAAACCGCGCCAAAAGCTATGCATAAAACAAGACCCACGATCCCAAGTCCCATGAGGATCGAAGAAAGAAAGAAAACGACGGCCAGTACAAGTGAAAGATAGCTCAAAATCTTAATCACAGGCGAGGCCTTGCTGGCCACAAGGCATTCAACATAACTGGTATCACTAACCATTGCTAATGCTCCTCCCAATATTCTCTTGATTTTTACGCACTATCTTATATTACTTTGCCTTTCCTTTCAAGGTCTTTTTTGATATCATATCTAAAAGTTACAGCTATATTTATTATATATGTTTTAACGAAAAAAAAATATTATATTTCTGTTAAAAAGGTTTTAGCAGAAAAACGAGGTTGAAAAATGTCAGTAAATGAAGAGATACGTGAACAGAGAAAAAAACTGCAAGGTGCGGGTTTTAAAGCGCATCTTGAATACTTTTGGGACTACTACAAAATACACACGATTGTTGCACTGATCGCGGTAATATTTATAGTTACGATAGTAAGAGACATAGCCAACAACAAGCCATATGCCCTCTATGCAATTTTTATCAACAGTGAAGGCATCGATGTACAGACTTATCTTCAGGATGGATATGCCCAATACGCGGGGATAGATACCCAGAAGGAGGCTGTTCTTGTAGATACGACTGCCAATTATGTCTCATCATCACTTGACACAAGCGCGGTCGCTACCAGCGAAAAGGTTCTTGCGATGATATCCGCCAAGAGTCTTGATGTGATGGTTGCTGACGATAATTCCTTCGGTCATTTCGCCGGTCAGGAAACATTTCTGGATCTTCGAAATGTCTTTTCAGACGAGGAACTTGCCTCAATGGAGGATGACCTGTTCTATATTGACCAGGCCTTTATAGACTACCTTGCATCCGATGAGTACAAAGATTTTATCCTGTCAGGGAAATATGACAGCTCAAACAGATACGCCGTAATGGCAGCCGAGTATGATGAGACCTTTGAGTTCCCAGACATGGACGTAAATGATATGCAGACCCCTGTACCTGTAGGGATAAGAATCACAGATTCAGCCGTGCTGAAAGAAAGCGGAGCGTACACATCGTTTTCTCCCATCGCGGGGATAGTTACAAATACCCAGCAGATTGCAAATTCAAAATCTTTCATCGAGTATCTTAAGAACAACTGATCGTTCATAATGTATTTGCTTTTCAATCGTCCTATGTGTTATCATGTGCAAATGATTGTCATAAACATAATTGTATTAAGGAGATCTCTCAATGAAGATTGCTGTTACTTATAATGATGGTGAAGTTTTCCAGCATTTTGGCCATACCGAAGAATTCAAGGTGTACGATGTTAAAGACGGCGCGGTTGTTTCTTCTGAAGTCATCGGTTCCAACGGAACAGGACACGGCGCACTAGCCGGTCTTCTTGCAGACAAAGACATTGATGTCCTTATCTGCGGCGGAATCGGCGGCGGAGCCATGAATGCTCTTTCAGAAAACGGAATTGAAGTTTGCGCCGGCCAAAGCGGAGACGCAGATGATGTTGTGGACGCCTATATTAAAGGCAGCCTTGTAAGCTCCGGTGTCAACTGTGACCACCACGGCGAAGGTCATAGCTGTGGAGACCATGAAGAAGGTCACAGCTGCGCTCACCATGAAGCTGACAACAAGTCCGCTGATGCAGGGTGCGGTGGATGTTCAGATGAAGAAGGCGGATGTGCTTCAGGCGGATGCGGAGGATGCAGCGGATGCCACGGCGGGGAGCTCACAGTTGAAGGCCCCAACGCCGGCAAGGTTGTCAAGGCGCATTATATTGGTACCTTCAATGACGGAACACAGTTTGACTCATCCTATGACAGAGGAGAGCCCCTCGAATTTGTCTGCGGCTCAGGCATGATGATCCGCGGATTTGACGAAGCCGTTGTAAATATGAAAGTCGGTGAGACAGTTGAAATACATCTTACACCCGACAAAGCTTACGGAGAGTATGATCCCGAGGCAGTGGTTTCGCTTGAGATAGCTCAGCTCCCCGGTTCTGAGAATGTGGAAGTCGGCGAGCAGGTATTCCTTCAGGATGTTTACGGAAGACCTTTCCCCGCAAAAGTTACAGACAAGACCGATACAACGGTCACATTTGACGCCAACCACGAAATGGCCGGCAAAGAACTTAACTTCAAAATAGAAATGGTGGATGTCCAATAAGGACACCCACCTTTTTTTATTTCTTTGCTGCGTATGCCATGATTGCTGCTACGGTCTTGGCATCCTGCAGTTTCCCGCTGTAGCACATGTCCATAAGTTCTTTAAGGTCATAGGCTTCAACATCAATTGACTCGGATTCGTCAAGCTTCTGTTCTCCCTCTTTATGAAGATCTGTAGCAAGATATACATCTATCATTTCATCACAGAAGGCAACGGTCGACTTAAGTGATAACAGTTTTTCTATCTTTCCGGCTCTGTAACCTGTCTCCTCAAGAAGTTCTCTCTCAGCACAGATCTTAGTGTCCTCGTCAATGGAATCTCTTTTCCCGGCAGGTACTTCCAGTGTTTCCCTCTCAAGGGCGTTTCTGTACTGCCTGACCATGAGTATCTTGCCGTCAGGTCTTACCGGAAGGACACAGGCCGCACCCATCCTGTGGCTTACGAAATCCCAGATCTCAGTATTGCCATTGGGAAGGAGCATGGTGTCCTCATAGAAATCAAGGATCGTACCCTTATAGACCAGCTCCCTTTTGATTCGCTTTATCTCTTCCATATATTTCCTCTAAACTTTCCGGGCTTTGCTTTCCCGATGATACTGTATCACACCTGTGTAGTGACAAATATATCGTAAATAGCTGCGATTGCTTTTTCAAAGTCCCTGTTCTCAACGCCTATTATGATGTTGAGCTCGGACGAGCCCTGATCGATCATACGGACATTGACGCTTGCATGAGCCAGTGCCGAGAATATTCTTCCGGCTGTTCCCCTTGTGGACTTCATACCTCTTCCCACAACAGCGACGAGCGCCAGATCTGACTCAATCTCGAGCATATCGGGATGCGCGAGTCTGTGGATCTCGGATACTACTGCCTGCTCCTTCTCAATGAATTCATCCTCCTGAACAAACACTGTCATGGTATCAATTCCGGAAGGAACATGCTCTATTGAGATGTGCTGGTCTTCAAAGGCCTGTAGAACCCTTCTTACAAATCCTACCTCTGAGTTCATCTGGTCTTTCATGACATTGACACAACAAAAGCCCTTTTTCCCGGCAATTCCGGTTATGACAAACCTGGACTTCTTGGCTGTAGACTCCACGATCCATGTTCCGGGATCCTCAGGTTTATTGGTATTTCTGATATTGATCGGGATGCCTTCTTTTCTAACCGGGAAGATCGCATCCTCGTGAAGAACCGAAGCGCCCATATATGCAAGCTCTCGAAGTTCGGTATATGTAATGGTCTCGATATACGGAGGCTTGTCTATGATCCTCGGATCTGCCACAAGAAATCCCGAGACATCTGTCCAGTTCTCATAGACATCAGCCTTAATCGCTCTTGAAACTATTGAGCCTGTTATGTCAGATCCTCCCCTTGAGAAGGTCTTTATCCTGCCGTCCTCATAAGCCCCATAGAAACCGGGAACAACTGCCTTTGGAGTCTTCTCAAGCCTTTTTGCCATAAGCTTGTTGGTCTTTTCAGGATCAAAATCTCCGTTCTCATCAAAAACAACAACCGTAGCTGAATCTATGAATTCGTAGTCAAGATATGCAGCCATGATGATACCGTTTAAATATTCACCTCTGCTGGCTGCATAGTCGCTGCCTTTCTTATCCTTAAAATTAGCTGCAATAGTAGCAAATTCGTCTGACAGATCAAGGTCAAGTGTCAGCCCGTTTATGATCTCATCGTACCTGGCTTTGATGTCGCCAAGCTGTTTGTCAAAATCCTTTCCTGCCTCTGCAAGAGCATAGGCTTTGTAGAGCATATCCGTAACCTTGGTATCTTTGGAATGTCTTTTACCGGGTGCTGACGGTATAACGTATACCCTGTCAGGATCCGATCTGATGATATCACCAACCTTTCTGAACTGCTCCGCACTTGCCAGGGAGCTTCCACCAAACTTCACTACCTTTTTCATTGCTGTAATTTCCTTCCTGTTTCTATTATTTAATAAATCCTCAAATAACCTTTCACGCTGTCCATCTTCCAGAGCTTTTCTTCGAAATCCTTCTCAGACAGGTCCCTGGTGATGAATGCATACTCGCCATGAACATTAACGCCGCTCACTTCCTCGATCGTATCTCCGAAGATGTCATTTGCCTGCTCTTTTAAAGTCGAAGGTACTCTTACAAAGAACTGGCGCACTGCGCTGTCTTTGGGTGAGAGAATCGCCTTCTCTGCCTTCATGTTGACATCTATATGCTGATTCTTGTGCTTTACAATATCGATCACATCAGCAACTACGGCACTGGCTGTGGCATTCTTGCCTGCGCCCTTTCCATAGAACATCACATCCCCGAGCATATTGGAATGAATGTTGATTGCATTGAAAACCCCATTGACATTGGCAAGAGGGTTCTCATTGGGAATCAGGAAAGGAGATACCATCGTGAAAAATCCGGAATCGCTTCTCTTGCACATGGCAAGGAGTTTGATCGACATTCCAAGGCATCTCGCATAGTCAAAATCCTCTATGCTCACTCTTGAAATACCTTCTGTATAAATATCTTCGTAATTAACATGTTTTCCGCTCATAAGGCTTGCAAGGATCGCGATCTTCCTGCAGGCGTCGTACCCTTCGACATCGGCCTCCGGATTTTTCTCCGCGTATCCCTTGTCCTGCGCAGCTTTCAGGACTGTAGCAAAGCCCATTCCCTCCTTATCCATCTTGGTAAGGATATAGTTGGTCGTGCCGTTTAGGATTCCGGTAATTGAATCGATCTTTTCATGCTTCATTGAATCGTTGATCGTTCTAAGAAGCGGGATTCCACCGCCTACGCTCGCCTCAAACAGATAGCTTTTGCCGTTCTTTTTGGCAAGTTCCACAAGCTCGGGACCGTGTGCCGCTACCAGCTCCTTGTTGGAGGTGCACACGCTCTTGCCCTTTTCAAGTGCCTTTTTGGCAAAAGAAAATGCAGGCTCAAGTCCACCCATCGTTTCACAAATCACTTCAACCTCAGGGTCGTTTAAAATAATATCAATGTCATGTACTACCTGACTCTCGTGTCTGTCACCGGGAAACTCCCGAAGATCCAGGATGTACTTAAGTTCAATCTTCTCTCCGGCGCTGCCTGAAACCTCTGCGGCGTTTTGGTCAAGAACGTCAACCACACCGCTTCCTACTGTGCCATACCCTAGTACTGCTACTTTTGCCATGTCTGCCTCCTAATGTTTATTCCAATGTAGCACTGCGTCCCGTTATATGGACCTTGTGTACACCTTCTGTCTTTTCCATGATGGATATCATCTCCATCACATCTCTTGTTGTAGGTAAAACCTGGATTGTAATCGATATAGACGCCACTCCGTTAAGGGGAATGGACTGATGTATAGTAAGAATGTTTGCCCCAAAATCTGCTATCAGATTGAGCATATATGACAAAAGTCCCACTTCATCATTCATCTGAAATGAAAGAGTAAGCGTAGTTCCCTGAAGGGAATCATGGAACTCATATATGTCTTCTTTATACTTGTAAAAAGAGCTGCGGCTTATTCCAAGACTTGCTGCTGCCTCATTGACGGTTCGTACCTTGCCGGACTCCAGAAGTTTCTTGGCCTCGACAACTTTCAGCAGAACCTCCGGAACAGCCTGTTTCCTAAGCACGTAATAGCCTGTATCCTGTTGCACTTTTCTGAATACCTCTTATCGTTTTAATGTTCTTCACACGCGGACATTTGTGTGCACTGCAAAGATTTTAGCACAGTGAAGTCGTGAAGACAAGCATAAATATCCATAATTATACACCAATTCCGAAGCTTAATTTGGTAAAAATCACCATGATTTTTCAAATGTGAATTCCAAAATTAATACTCAGACAGTCCTTATATGTTATACTAAAAAGACACACCCGAAGTTGTAATTTGGATTTAAGGATAAAACTATGGATAAAGAAATATTCAAAAGCGAACAGGAACATCTGACGAAGACTTATAACAAGCTGCTTGGTATCAAAGACGATCTTGAGGCCAGGATCTCAGCGCTCAACGAAAGAGCCGTGGACGACAAAAACGATATCCGCGACAATATCCGAATCGACTATGCCGACATTGAGACAACCATGGAGACACTGACGGAAATAGAGGTGTGGAACCGATATATCGACACCTATAACGTTGAGAGCAGTTCTTTGAGCAGGCGCCTTGGCACTGTAAACAAGCTCCTGGAGTCACCCTATTTTGCCAAGATCAGGGTGCAGTTTGACCCGTCCGAGGAGCCTGAGGACTACTACATCGGACGCGCCGCGATGACCGAAAACGGCCACGAACAGATGATAATTGACTGGAGATCTCCTATTGCCGAGGTTTACTACAACCAAGAGAGCGGCCAGACGCATTACACTGTAGAGGACAGAGAGATCCAGGTCGATCTTAAGCTTCGCCGCCAGTTCGAACTTTGCCGCGACAAGCTTAATGCCTTCTTTGATACGCAGATAGCGATAGAAGATCCGATCCTGCTAAAATCCCTGTCACACGCGCACTCCGACAAAATGCAGTCCATAACCGCCACAATTCAGAAGGAGCAAAATATCGTCATCCGATATCCCGATATTCCGGTCCTTATCGTAAACGGCATAGCGGGAAGCGGCAAGACTTCAGTACTGCTGCAGAGGATCGCATATCTCTTTTACCAGAAAAGAGACACCCTGCGACCTGACCAGGTGTGCCTTATGACGCTCAACCCCGTCTTTCGCAGCTATATCGACAATGTGCTTCCGGATCTTGGCGAGAGCAACCCTCTTACAATAACCTGGCATGAGTTCCTCGATATGCTTAATGTGCCTTACATTGACAGCGACTATGATTACACCGCCGGGGACAGCCTTAGGCTTATCCGCGAGGGGCTTACGCTTCTGACCCCCGAGGCTGATGATTTTTATGATATCAAACAAAAGGACACTCTTGTCATGACCAAAAAGGATGTCCTTGGTATAGTGAACAGATTCCGTCAGTTCCCAATGGGTGTTCGTCTGTTCCAGACTGTTTCAGACGAGCTTGAACAGAGAGCAAAGAGCACTCTTAAGGACATGGAAACATATTCAGACGATGGCTCGGAAAGCGTTGCCTCATCTGACAAGGCAAGAGACAACCGCGCCGAGAATGATTTCGGAGGAGCTCTGAAGGATATCAGGAACTGCAGCTGGATCAATGTCGCACATGTGGCAGGGCGCATCCTCGGACGCTCCCACCTCACAGCAGCAGAATGGCTATATACGAGGATGGAGCTTACCGGCGAGTGCGACCGCAACATGAAATACGTCATGATAGATGAAGTTCAGGACTATACCACCGCGCAGCTTCTCGTATTTAAGAAATATTTCCCGAACGCCCGCTTCATGCTCCTCGGGGATGAATTCCAGTCGATCAGAGAGGATACTGCTACTTTTGCGCAGATTGAGGAAATGTTTGCCGAGGAAAAGAAAAAATCTGCCATGCTGCCTCTTATGACCAGCTACAGAAGCTCACCGGAGATCACCGATATGTTTGCCTCCCTCCTTCCGGAGGATGAAAAGGTCCTTGTCTCTTCAGTCCAGCGCCCGGGTGAAAGCGTTTTTGTAAAGGCATACGACTTAGAAGAGGATTATTTAAAAGAGCTAAAAGACCGGATCAGATGTTTTGATGAAGAAGACGGTCTTACCGCAATAATCTGCAGAGATCAGTTCAGCCTTGAGAAGGTGCGCGCTGACCTTGGCGATTCAGCGCCGGCTGTCATTGCCGAACACGATGCACTACCTGACAGCGGAGCATTTCTTATTGAGCTGCCGCTTGCAAAGGGTCTTGAATTTGACAGTGTCATACTGCCTGATGCTGATAAGGAGTCATACCCTGATTCGCTCCTTGGGGCACACTGTCTGTACACTGCAATGTCCCGCGCCACGAGGCATCTTGCAATTCTTGCAAAAGGTGCTCTCTCAGCTCATTTATCTAAATAATGAAAAAATGGTCAAAGCGCGTCTGCACTTTGACCATTTTTTATTCTGTCTCTGATGATTCATCTTTGCTTTCAACCACCATGGGTTCTTCCATGGTAAGACCATATTTATTTCCAAGGAACATGAACCCGGTATATCCGTTTTCATCGATAAGGGACAGCGCATCTTCTCCCGCAGGAATCGTGAAGCTCACGCGGTTGCCCTTGTACTCCTGATCGAGGAAGCTGACATACACAGATACGTCTGGCCTTGATGCAAGTGCCTTCATTACCTGGGCGTTAAAGTTGATAAAGTGTGAAGTCTTAACCTTAACAGTCTCACCCTCTGCAGCTTTTTCTATCCTGTGCGCAACATCGCCCTCAAAGGCAACATATGCAGATACCGGTCTGAAAAACCATATCTTGCCGCACTCTTCACAGATATAATTCATGGTCCCGTCTGCCGACTCACTCTCACCCATCCTGGCAACCCATTTAAACTGATGGACGTGATTTGGATCATTCTGAAGATTCTTCCTTGCATCTTCAGCCTCTTTTTCTGCCTGTTCTTCAGCAGTCAGTTCAGGCTGTTCAGCAGCCTTTTCTTCTGTTACAGCTTCAGTCTTTGTCTCTGCTGCCTCTTCAGTATTTTCACCTGAAGTTTCTTTGGCTTCGCCTTCTGAAATTGCTGTCTCTTCAGTCTTTGTCTCTTCAGCTTTTGTCTCTTCGACCTTTGTCTCTTCGACCTTTGTCTCTTCGGCCTTTGCTTCTTCGGTCTTTGTCTCTTCGGTCTTTTCTTCTTCAGCTTTTGTCTCTTCGGCTTTTGTTTCTTCGGTCTTTGTCTCTTCAGTAGCCTTATCTTGCGATTCTGTCTGTGACGGAGCCGCATATACATTTGAAAATGCTGCTGCCGGAGACATTGTCAGCATGAAAGCCAGCGATAAGGAACCTATTATGTTTATTATGCTCTTCTTTTTCATATTGTAATCACCTCGCAAGAATCATAATACCACTTTTAATGAATTCTTTCATCACTGCCTTTATATTTCTGTATCGTCTCCCTGATGCGCTGCTCCGGCTTAACAAGGTGCTGCATTGAATTGTTCTTGTTGAGAGTATCAATGATGGCTGCTATGTATCTGTTCATGTTTACCGTGCTGTAATACTCTTTTTCAAGAAGCTCTGGTTTCTGATGTACAAGATTTGTCGTGAATATCCTGTTGAAAAGCCCCTCTTCATAAGCTCTGTCAATCTTGTCAAAGCCTCCCGAGAACAGTCCAAAGGTTGAGAATATAAATACGCGCCTGGCTCCCCTGTTCTTTATCTGCCTGCAGACATCAATTATACTTCCTCCGGAAGAGATCATATCGTCAACTACTATGGCATCTATGCCTTCAAGGCTGCCTCCGCAGAATTCATGAGCAATGATCGGATTAGTGCCGTTTACTATCCTTCCGTAATCCCTTCTTTTATAAAACATTCCTATATTGACTCCAAAGAGCGTTGCCAACAAGACCACCCGCTCAGTTGCGCCCTCATCGGGAGCAATAAACATCAGATGGTCTGAATCTATCGTCAGATCTTCATATTCAGTAAGAAGTGCCTGCGTGAACTGAAGAGCCGGAGATATATTTTCTATACCGTTAAGCGGAAGGACATTCTGCATTCTCGGGTCATGGGCGTCAAAGGTAACAATGTTGTCAACCCCAAGAAATTCCATCTCTTTGAGCATCACTGCACAGTCCAGAGATTCCCTGCCGGTCTTTCGATGCTGCCTGCTCTCATACAAAAACGGCATAATAACATTCACGCGTCCCGCCTTGCCATTGCAGGCTGTTATTACGCGTTTTAAATCCTGGTAGTGATCGTCAGGAGACATTCTGTTGAGTTCTCCATCCATCTTATAGGTCAGAGAGTTATTGCAGACATCAACCATTATATAAACATCCCTGTCCCTGATCGACTCACCTATTATTCCCTTGGCTTCACCACTGGCAAACCTCGGGCACTGGCAAGGGATCAAAAAAGAATCTGCCCCTCTCCACTTGCACAGAATATCATTTATTCTGCGTCCCTGTTCTGCAAAAGACTCAAGAGCTATCAGTGCCGGTTTTTCTTTCATAAGATGAATCCTCCTTATCTGATTGATGCTATCATATTAAACAACAATTCAAAGCGGCTTCCAAAGGCGGCTCTCATTTTCAGGAGCTCCTATAAATCCACTGTTTTTATAAAATCCATCGGCACTTGAATCGCAGCACAGATAATCTGCGCTCCAGCCTCTGGCATCGCGTTCAATTGCATTAAGCAGCACTGTCGCATATCCTTTATGCCTGAATTCATCAGCAGTAAATGTTCCTGATATATGGCATATCCTCCCACCTGGAGAGTCCTCATGCGGAAAAACATAGGCATAGGTTGCCGTCATGACCGATGCCAGCTTCTCCCCATCATATATGCCGTAGGTCTGTACACAGGGTGACTTTACCATTACACCTCCGCAGTATAACTCTGCGACCTCTCTGACAAGTCTGCAGGGAAACCCCGGCTCTTTGGAAAACTCCAAAAGTCTGTCCACATCATTGACTGTCAATCTGTAGTTTTCACCCATATTATTCTCCGTCTTTAAACATCTTCTTTACAGTAAACAGCATTGTGATAAAGCAGGCGAGTCCTCCAAGGACATTGCTTATCGGTTCGGCCGCAAACACGCCGTCCGTCCCCATTCCAAAGGTATACGGCAGGATAAAGGTGAGCGGAACGACAATAAAGGCCTTTCGAAGGAGCGAGAAGAAGATCGCATGCTTCTTTCTCCCAAGCGACTTAAATACAACCTGACCGCCATGCTGGAAGGTCATAAAGATGAAGGTCGAGAAGTACAGGTTAAAAGCCGGAACCGCATCAGCCATTATTGTCTTATCACTGCTGAACACGCCGATGACCGCCTCAGGGAACAGCCTGATAAATATCCAAACAAGAAGCGTATAGCCAAACTCAAGCAAAAACATTATAAAAATGGAACTCTTTATCCTCTTATACCTGCGGGCACCGTAGTTGTAGCTGATGACAGGAGACGCTCCCTCAGAGATTGCAAGGATCGGTGTCTCCATCATCTGTCTTGCGGAATTGACCATAGTCATGATAGAGACATACAGGTCTCCGCCCACGTTAGCGAGCACATTGTTGCAGGATACCTGCACCATGGCATTGGTAAACTGCATGATAAATGCCGCGCTGCCAAGTCCTATGATGCTGCGGGCAGTCCTGCCGCACTTCTTCACCTCGTCGCTTCTAAGCAGATGCAGTCTGTACAGGCATTTTGGTCCAAACAGGAATCTGAGCACATAGGCCGCTGAAAGAGCCTGTGATATCACTGTAGCGATCGCAGCTCCCTCACTTCCAAGTCCTAGCACAAATATAAAAACAGGATCCAGCACGATATTGGCTATCGCACCGACAGTGATCGTTATCATTCCCACAACCGCGAAGCCCTGTGCCGTGATAAACGGATTCATGCCTGTTGATATCATGGAAAAGACTGTTCCAAGCAGGTATATCCTAAGATAAGGAAGCGCGTATACCATGGCGGCATCTGAGGTACCGAAAGCTGTCAGTATAGATCTTGCAAAGATCTCTCCGATCACTATTATCGCTACAGCAGTTATCAGGATAAGAAAAAAAGATGTGTTCTGGATTTCTTTTGCCTTACCATCATTCTTCTGCCCTCTGGCAATAGAAAAAAGCGGTGCTCCTCCACTTCCAAACATATTTGTAAATGCCGTGGTCAAAATGACCAGTGGGAAACACAGTCCCACCGCGCCAAGAGCAACAGTCCCGATATCCGGGATCCTCGCTATGTAGATCCTGTCAACAATATTATAGAGAAGATTGATGATCTGAGCCACGAGGAGCGGAACCGCAGCCCCCAGTATATTGCTCAGTGTCGATCCCTTCTCAAAGTCTATCCGTTTCATATCTGCCTTTCCGTCAGGTATCTTCGCATATTCTCAAAGACGATCTCGTAGCGCTCCGGCCACATGTGGATCCCGTCGACAGTAAGTTCGGCGCGAAGTCTGCCGTCTTTATCTGCGAGTCCTTCATTTACATCAATATACTCGTATCCAAACTCAGCAGCAAGCCCCTTCACAATCTCATTGGCCTTCGAAAGCCTCTCAGAGCGCAGTCTGGCCGCAACAGGCGCTTCAGGCCACGCCTTCACCCTGTCCGCGACCCATCAGTCCGTTTTGTTTTTGCCAGATAGAGCGCTCCCTTTATCCCCTGTCTTCCGCCAAGGCCTGCGGGCACGATATAGTTTTCTATATCTTCAAGCTCTTTGGCCCTGATATAACCATTCATATATTCAAGTGTCTTTTCCCTGATCATGGGAAAGAGCTTGTCCACGTTCATGACTCCCCCGCCAAGTATTATCTTCTTTGGAGAGTAGCAGCAGATATACTGCATCAGCGCCTTGGCTATGTAATCCGCCTCAAGTTCCCAGACATAGTTATCATCAAGAAGATATTTCGCCTCTTTTCCATAGCGCATCTTTATTGCAGGTCCGGCAGCAAGGCCCTCAAAGCAGTTTTTGTGATACGGACAGTTCCCCTCAAAGTCATCTCCCTTAGCCCTGCTTAAAAGAATGTGTCCGGCCTCGGGGTGAAGCATTCCGTGCACGAGCCTGCCTCCGAGATAGACGCCCACACCTACTCCCGTTCCTATAGTGATGTATATGACATCGGAAAGCCCCTGCGCACATCCATAGATCACTTCTCCCAGTGCTGCCACATTCACATCCGTATCTATTGCAACGGGAATCTTCATCCCGTCAAAGGCTTCACTCCATGAAAATCCCACCCATTCAAGTTTGGGAGAACTTCCTATCCTGCCGTAGTCGCTGCCTTTTTCGTCAAGACATACAGGTCCAAAAGCCCCGATTCCTATAGCGTTTATATCGCTGCCTTTAAAAAAATCCAGGATCTGCGGCATGGTCTCTTTTGGTGTAGTTGTACTTATCTGAGTGAACTTAAAAATATTGCCCTGCTCATCCCCGACAGCTACCACCATCTTTGTTCCACCTGCCTCTATTGCTCCAAGCATGTCTTTATTCTCCGTCTTCATTATTCTTAATACATCTATTATATCAACGAGAAAAATGATTTCTTTGACAGTATTGCAAAAAAAACATAAACCGCAGAATAAAACTATTCTGCGGTCAGGATTTCGGTATTAGTCTTAAGCAGTTGGATTGGACTTATCATTATTCGTCACAACAACGTTCATATAGCTGTACGGGATTTCTATTCCTGCCTTGCGAAGTGCCATATAGACACATGTGTTTATCTCATCCTTTACTACTTCTGACCTAAGATCGTGTGAGTAATAGATTGTTGCCCCAAGAACAAGTGCGCTCTGCGCAAGTTCAAGGAAATAGACAGATCTGCTGTTCGGATTGTTCTCGCTGAATTCATCCTTGTTCAGTGTAAGCGGATTGCTGCATATTACCCTTCTTATTACTTCCTTGGCAAGTTCAAGGTCGGAATCATAGCTGATCGAGAACGTAAGTGACATGGCTCTCGGAACATGATCTTCATAGCTGTAGTTTACAATTATTGCTGTGTTAGCCTTACTGTTTGGCACTATGATCCTCGTGGTATCTATCTGTCTTAGAACCACATGCCTTAGCGTAAGTTTCTCAACTATTCCTGTTTCGCCAGTGTCGAGCATGAGTCTTGTTCCCACGTCAAACGGCTTGTATATGCTGATCTGCAGACCCGCAAACATATCTCTTATGACGTCATTGGCAGCAAGGCCTACTACTGCAGCCACAACGGTAGTACTGCCAAGAAGTGACCTTGAAAAAGTCTCACCTCCAAGAGGAATCACGATAAGGACTATTATCAGCACAAGAGTAATTGCCTTCTCCAGAAACTGAAGGCTGATGCTGTTGCCTCTCTTGATGCGGAGCATTTTGAACACCTTCTTGTTGAGCTTCATCATGCCAAGGCATAATCCGGCGTACAAGAGGATTATTACAAGAATTATGCAGACATAGATCAGGATATCGCTCCAGCTTTTTTTCTCCAAAAACTTAATTACTGAATCAAGTGATGAAGCAGCACTTTGCATACCGGCATCGTCCATACTATTTCCATCCTTTACATTTATACACAAAATTATACAGTCTTGAATTATAAATTCAAGACTGTCATTTTTTAGAGAACTTCCTCTATGGCATCCTTTAGTTTCTCGGAAATATCTGCGGATCTAAGCCAGCCGGCAAATTTCTCCCTTGACAGGCTCATCAGCCTGTTGTTAATGATTTCCTTATCTGTCGTTGCGATCCAGGCTCTGTCGATGATCTCAAATACAAGCTCCCTGTAGTCGTTCTGAACAAGGCAGACATTGCTGATTACAATTGTCTGAGGCTGTGTCACCTGCGTCTTAGGCAGCTTAAATACCAATGATTTTCCGTTCATACCGCTCTGCGCACCATTTTTCCCCCCTGTTGCTCCGAGAAACTCAACAACATAACTTCTCTCATCCGGGATCAGGGAAATATCGCCCTTTGCTGCGTCGATCGTAAATTCAATCTTTTTTGACTGCGCATCATACTTTACAGAGAAAGCAGTCTTAACAGATGCGCCGCTTTCATAATTCATGCTGATGCCGTCATCCTCATAAAGCTCGTACTCCCCGTCAGCACCCGCGCCTACCATGATCCTGAGCTCCTTAGGATTTTCACAGCCGTTGGCGGTATCATCCGCCGACATCGGAACAATGCCGCCTGCAGGAATGAGAACCGGCATCTCAGACAAAGGTCTGTAGAATTTTCTGACCTTTACTCCCTCATAGACTCTTGCATTGAAAATATCGATCCATCTGCCTTTTGGGATGATCCCCCTTGTGGCAGCCATCCTCAGCTCTTTGTCATCCGGCTCTGTCACAGCCATTGCGATAAGACTCTCGCCAAACATGTACTGGTTTCCCACGTTATAGCTCTCAGGGTTTTCGCTGCAGTCATAGTACATCGGCCTTATCAGAGGTCTTCCCTCTTTACTTGCTCTGTAGGTCTCTGTGTAAAGATACGGGATCAGCGCATGCCTGAGCTTCATGAACTTCCTGACAATATCCCTGTAGGGCTGTTGCAGCGTCCACGGCTCCTTATTAAAGAACGGACTGTTGCTCGAATGTATCCTCATTATCGGTGAGAAGACACCGTACTCGATCCATCTGATCAGCCTGTCATCATCCTTGTTTCCCAGCATGTGGCCACCTATATCATGGCTCCACCAGCCGTATCCTATGTTGCTCGAAGTACTTGTAAAGTAAGGCTGGAATGCCAGGCTCTTCCAGGTCGTGATCGTATCTCCGGAAAATCCGATAGGATACCTGTGGCTTCCGGGTCCGGCATACCTTGAGAAGATCATCGGCCTTATATTGCGGTTTTCCTGATCCTTGTAGTGATAGTGGTTTAAGAGGATAAGCGGATCCACGCTGTCCTTCTTTTTGCCTGTGCCCTGCTGCCAGTCAATCCACCAGAAATCCACGCCGTCTGACTCGTAGGGATGCAGTACGGTGTCAAAATATGCCTTTCTGAAAGCAGGATCCTCAAAGTCAAATTCGACCGCCTCTTTGCTCTCAGGGTCAATCCCCATTGCCTTTGCGGTATCCTCATACATATCCTCAAAGGCCCTGATACCATCAGCGGGATGCAGGTTGAGTGTAACCGCAAGTTTGTTGTCATGCACAGACTTAAGGAACCTTCTGTAGTCAGGGAAAAGATCTTTATCCCAGGTGTAGCCCGTCCATCCCGAACCGTACTTTGGGTCGACCTTCGTCAGGTGCCAGTCCATGTCGATAACCGCAACCGAAAGCGGGATCCCCTCTTTCCTGAAGTTCTCAAGAACCTTCAAATAGGACTCTTCTGTATACTTATAATATCTGCTCCACCAGTTACCAAGGGCATACCTTGGAATCATTGGCGTCCTGCCGCAGAGGGCATAAAAGTCCGAAAGCCCTCCATAGTAGTCCCTGCCGTAGCCAAAGAAATAGATATCTGTGCCGGCATCGCTCCTGTTGCAGATCTCTTCGCCGTCAAATACCTGTGAGGCGCTGTCGTCAAGCACTGCATATCCGCCTCTTCCAAATATACCCTTGCCGAGCCTTATCCATCCGTCAGCCTCATCGAGGGTCCTGGCTGTTCCCCAGAGATTTGAATAGTCATCATGTGCCTGCCCGTAATTCCACTTACTGCCCGTTTCCTTAAGCTCAATGCTAAGTCCCTGGGATGAGAACGGCTTTTTGTCATAAGTGAGCAAAAGAGCCGCTGTCTCAATAGCGATGCTGTTCTCATCTTCCGTTACCTTTGCCTGAGTCTTTGGAAAATCCCTGTTCACGACCGCAAAACTCTTCCTGTCTTCAAACTTACCGCTCTCGCTGTACTCAAGTCTTATCAGTCTGTCGGTAAGCACTGTTATCCTGTACTTTTCTCCTGTTATCATCTCACCTGCTCCTTATAAATTCTCCGCTGTTATTACTTTTATTATCCCTTGACGAATCCTGAAAGCCTCTCTACATAGAACCTCTGCAGCCATACAAACAGGATCACGATGGGTACTGCAACGACAGGAGCTCTGCTTGTCGCCAAAGAGCATGCTCGTGAAAATGTAGTCTGACCATGCGCCAAGGAACCTTCCAAGTACTGTGTATAGATTGGTTAATCGATTTATCAAGACTATATTACGCCGAGGTTAAACGGTCAATCCCCTTTACAGGCTTTTCTATTATTTCAATAAATTTACTGGATTTTGCACCGATCAGGCATTTGATTTTTATAGAAATTTTACAGAAGGTTTAGTAAACATTTTACTTAGAGAAGTAAAAAAGACGGTTCCATCCTAAAGCGACTTCATCGCAAGGCTTGGTTGACTCCTGAATCATGTTCTCACGAAACCCGCAGCCAGTGCGGGTTTCTGTGATTTCATCTAAGAATACATAACTTTTTAAACTGACAGATCACGGACCGACTGTCTCTCGACTACGCGTATCGGCTGTCTGTCGTCAATAACCAGATTCCTCTCGCCGTCTATCATCCTGAAGAGATAATCACCGCCCTTTCTGGCTTTAAGCTCAAAATCCTGGGCAACGGACGTAAGCTTAGGAGTCATAAAGTCGCAGTCGGGAAGGTTGTCAAATCCCATGACAGAAACATCATACGGAATCCTGAGTCCGCACTGCCTAAGACCTTCAGTCACACCAAAGGCAACAATGTCCGACATGCATGCGACAGCAGTGTACTGGCCTGCGCCGAACGCAATGTCCTGCCCTATCTGCATGGCATCCTTGTAGGTAGAGTCCGAGTAATATATATTCCCGGGCTTAAATGTAATGCCTGATTCCTTGCAGGCATCCGTAAATCCCTTGTATCTCTCCTTGATAACACCCTCTGATGACACATCGGGAGTAACAAGCGCAAGCTTTTTATGTCCCTTTCCGATCAGATATCTAGCCATCAGATATCCGCCGCGGTAGTCCTCAATGCCCACATTTACTATCTTCTCTCCCGCAGCATAGGTGTCAAAAAACACCAGCGGAATGTCAAGCTGCTTTAAAATCTGCCTTACTTCCTCCTTGTAAATGCCGAGGAAAAAAGCGCCATCCACATTCCAGGAAGACAGAAGCGGTACGATCTGTGCGGGATCTCCCACGCATCTTAGCATAAGGTAATAGTCCCTCGCCCTTATGTATCGTTCAATCGAGGCTATCATATGCGCATTGTATGGATTGGTAAAAAAATCTTCATCCCTGCCGAGGTACGGAACCACAAGGCCTATGAGCCTTGATGACTTCTTGACAAGAGACCTGGCCATAACATTTGGTTTGTAGCCCGTCTCTCTGATCACGGACTCGATCTTTTCCCTGGTCTTGGGTGACACTTTGCCATAGTTGCCGTTAATTACATTTGAGACAGTCGCGGTGCTGACCCCGACAAGCTCGGCTATGGTTTTTATATTCATGATCATCGCTCCTAAAGTTTGATTAAACGATTAACCTTTTTTACTATACATACAATCAGGCGATGATGTCAACTTGTTTTAAGCCGGGTTCTGTTCCGCTTTATTCATTTTATTGTAGAGCTGCTCAGCTGCCTCGTGCGACAAACCACTCTATACTGCTGTTTACTGTCTTTTTCCTGCCAAGTCCGACAAGTTTCCAGATAATGCCGCATAGCATCTCTCCATCCTCATTCAGGGACACAAGTCCCCTGTAACAGGCATGGCTTAAGTTTTCGCACATGTCGTCACCTATGTATGAAGAGTATTCCCAGACGTTGTCGCGGGTGATCTCAATTATGCTCATGAAAAATCCTCCGGAGGAGTATGAGTCACCTGCCCCTCAATCTACAATTTCAAGCACATCCAAAAATCCTGTCATCTTGAAGATATCCATGATATCGCTGTTCACGTTCTTAAGCGTCATCCTTCCGTCCTTATCGTCCATCAGCTGCCTGGCGTACAGGATTGTCCTAAGTCCCGCGCTGGTCAGGAACTCAAGGTCAGCAAAGTCAAAGTGCATCTCTGTAACATTATCTCCTATTTCTGTTATCTTCTCTTCAAGCTCCGGTGCCGTCTTGCTGTCAAGTACTCCTTCAAGATCCATGCTAACTGCGTTTTCCGAAACCCTGGTCCTTACATTAAACATTCTGTTCTCCTATAGTCTTTACAAGCGTGAGTATGTTGCATCCATCCGTTCGCTCATAAACAAATTCGTCAACGGTGTTCCTCACCATAAAAATGCCAAGCCCGCCTGCGCGGCGTTCCTTTACGGGAAGGGACAGATCCGGCGGTTTTTCTTTAGTCGGGTCATACTGTCTTCCCTCATCCTTAAATACGAGCCTGACTTTATTATCTGCATCGTCGTAGGAAATGGAGACAACAACCTTCCCTGTATCATCTTCATAGGCATAGTTTGCTATATTGGTGAATATCTCATCTACAAGCATATGAAATTTTAACGCATCGCTTCGGCTGCACCCCGGCACTTTTTCAAGTTCTTCCTCAACCAGGGAAAAGACGTCTCCAAGACCTCCATCATCAGCCGCCACCTGCAGACTCTTAAATAACTTCACGCCTTCTCCTTAAATTATCTCCGGGCTCGTCACCCCTCATATTTGTTTTTGTATGCCCCTATCATGTATGGGTCATTTTTCGGTCCTATCGGAACATACTTCTCATCTTTGAGCTTCTTTTCGTATGCATCAACGTCCTCCTGGCTCGTATGCTTTACCTTATTGCTTGTCATGAACTTCTTTAATTCTTCCTGGGAAGTTGTCATACAAGCCAGTCCTCCAAAGGTTAATGCCTCCTCAAAGAGATACCTTCCCTTAGAATCCTTTAAATCAAAAAGCTTCTGAGAACGTATCCACTCACTTTCCTCCGACTCCAGGTACAGCGACAGGACCTCCGGTCCATATGACTTATTAGGATCTTCATATTTCTTGATTTCCGGATCATCCTGCTTTCCACACCACGTTCTTACCTTCTTACTCGTTCCCTTTGGCAGGAACTTGCCATCGTTAAGCATAACTGATTCGTGGATTTCTTTCATGTAACTGTTCATTTTTACGACGACTGCGGAATAGGCATTTCCAACAAAGTCAAAAAGCTCAAGGTCCATTGGATATTGACCGGATGTATTAAACTTTTCCATAAATGCCATGAACCGCGCTTTATTCTCCGTAGTTATATGGTTTGTTATCGTGGCTGTCGCCATGAGGGTAGCACGCATAAGCGGCGTATACTGAATAACCAGATCCTTAGGATGCAGAAGGAACGGGAGATCTCCAAAGCCATTAAGCATACGCATCACTGCTGCATACATAAACGCCTCATATTTAACTGCGCTTTCTATGAAGCAGCTCTCATAGTATGCAAGCGCCTCCGGATCATCTTCGTTATAGTTTTTGGAACTCATAACCGTCATATGCTTCATTATCTGGACCAGTTCAGCGGGCGTCTGTCCGTAGTTATATACAGTACAAAAAGCTTGAGTCTGACGGCTGAAATTTTCGCCGAACAGGGTCTTTGGATCAAAGCTTTTTGCTTTTTTAAACATCGGATCTCCGAATCCTACGCCTTGGTTTTTATCATGATCTGCCAGCTCATCAATACCATTTTTTACAGCCTGACTATCAGGATTATTTTGGATGACATAATTCTGAATAATTTTATCGCCTTCATCCTTGCCTCCAAGGGAAAGAGCAAAATACTTTTTATCATTTTGCCTTGGTATGTTCTTTATGGTCAGCTTAAGATCCTTTGGCGGGATAAAGAGCCTCTCAAATTCAAGCGCCATTATCTCTTTCTCAAGGGCTTCATCCTCAGATTGTGTATATGTATCCTCCTCTTCATCTTCATTAAACTTCCCGGCAAGCTTATTAAGATATGCCTGAAGCTTTTTTAGATACTTCATCTCGTAAGTATCGTTTGCATCCTCCTCTACGGACACCTCATCTTCCTGCATCGTCTGGTACAGAGGGTTGGTGAGAATAAGCTTCTTAACCCGGTAGTAGCGCGATATATTGCCAAGTACATGCAGCTTCGACATGACCATTTCATATTTATTGTGGATACCATCTTCTGAGATTGCTTCCTCAAGCTTTATCTTAAGCATGGGGTTCTTGCCAAGAAGGGGCTTAAAGGCTGAAATCTTGGCCCCCATAAGCTCAAACTCAGATGCATTTTCGATTATGCCCTCGTTGCTTTCAAGGTCAAATGAACCCTCTTCAATTTCAAGGATATCATCGGCAAGTTTCTGCAGCAGCTCAAAACGCGCGTCGCGCTTTTGAACTTCACTCTCAAAGCCCGCACCTGTATAGCTCTTTACAAGCTCCGCAAACTGATCCTTGTCCATTTTGTCTGCAAAGGCTGAGAGGGCCTTTACCGTTGTAAAATCAGTTTTCTTAGCTATATTTATATCAAGATCATCCTGCAGCTGTATCTGCTTTGTAGTTACAGAGTTCCTGGCCGTGGTAAGAACCTTGGCCTGTTCCTCTTTTTTATGTACTATCCGCTGCAATTGTATCTTCTGCTTTTGAACCTTTTCTTCTTCCTCCTTTGTTATTTCTTCAAGCTTAATCCTCGATGTGACAGTATCATCTTTTATCTCACTTAGCGGTTCTACCTTGCTCATTTCTTTCTGGAATGACGTTATATTCCGTACTTTCTCGAAGTCCGCCTGGATGTCGGCTCTGAGATTTTCCTGTGCTGCTCTTAGCTGCTCATATTCACGCTCAATAATTCCCTTCGCCTCTTCAAGGTCTCCTGCCTTGCATTTCATGAAGTCATTGTCTACATATTCCTTAAGGCGTTCTCCGGCATCAGCCGCCTCAAGTTTATCAACCTTTTCAATGAAACTCTGCACAGCTTCTTTTTTCAGCTTATTGGTTTCGCTAATGAGTCCTTCCATGCTCATCCCTATTTGGGTTCCCTTAATAAACTTCTCTCTTTTTACGGGATCCAGCGAAGCGTTGTACTGATCGACCATAGCTCTATAATCTTCTGCAACCTGTGTAGCCTGCACCAAATTGAAAAAGCTGTCCATGTCCTGTAGTTTATCAAACCAGGGATTTACTCTGAGCATGATAAGAGCAAACTGTCTGCGCAGTTTTTCATCCATAGGATCATCAGCATTATTTTTTAGGAACTGCCTTGGAACCGGCTTCTTAACAGCTTCCTCATACGCCTCATACAATTTCACACCAATCTCTACGCGCTGCTCCATGAGGTGACGTTTAACTTCATCAGATTTAAGCCACTGCGCAGCCTTTTCTTCCACTACATCAGTAATAGGCGTATACTTTGCTTTATCTTTTCTTTCCTTTTTGTAGGTATATACAGCCCTCGCAACTGTCAGGAACTTGTTCATACTCTCTTTCTGTAGTGAAGAAGCTACGCCATTTAGCTTAACCGAGAAGCTGTCGGCCTCCTTCATACCCTCGAGCACAATTCCGAGCGCATCCGTGTATGTGGTTCCTTCCATATTTCCGAAAGCAATTGATCTTGAAGCCTCGAATATCTTCTCACTGATATAATTAAGCTCATCTCTTAATGATCTGATATGGTCAAAATTGTTGCGCTCCGTACCTGTAAGGCTTTCTCTTTCTTTCCCTGACAGATATATATCGCATCTGTTTACTACCTCGTATATTGTTTCAGCCACGCCCGATAACTGATCCTCCGTTATCTGTCGAGCAGAAATGTCTTTTTTGTCTGCCTTGTGAATATCTGTCTGCAGTGCAAGGATCATATCACTATAGGCATCCCGTATATCTGTGATATTCTCCGGAAGTACTCCCGTCTTATACTGCATGTTTGCAAACATGACTGCTTTATTTACAGCAAATTCCTTGGTCAAAGTATCTTTGGGCTGCTGAGCAAGTCCGAGCAGAAGGTCATTAGCACACTTAACGCCTGCGGGATAGACGTCACCGCCTCCCAGTGCCTTTTCATTCTCCCTCCTTAGCATTTCCTGTTCACTGATAAGAGCCTGTTTAAGTTCCCTGACTTTTCTAAGTCTCCTCTTTCCCTCAGGAAACCAGGGATTCTTGACATCTTCGTAGTACTCAATGGCGCCTATAACCTTTTCATAAGCCTCATGAACAACATCTATCCCATGGTTCTTTAATGAATCGTGGCAAGCTTTATCCAGATTCACAAGTGCCGTCTTAATGGCCGTCATTTCAGTGCTGTCAGACTTAAGTGTATGCTTGTCATTATACAGCATGACTATCCGGTTCTTGGTGATCCTGCGATTTATATCCGCCTTCTCATATTTTGAGGCGATATCATTCCTTTCTCCAAATTGTGACACCATTTGTGTAAGCGCTTCATTTTTCTGTGTATACTCGCCTTCAGAATAATCCTCATCAGCGATGGCCGTATTCTCTTTTGCAGCCTCCTCAAGCTGTGCGGATCTGTTCTCGATGACATCTCTGTGGAATTGCATAACCTTTCTGTAATACGCGATATTCCCCGTCCCAGGAAGATTATCATTAAGCTCGGATATCTTATCCCAGGCCTCATCAAGAGGAAGCTTCTTGGTAAGCTCCTCAAATTCATCCTCATTAAAGAACGGATTATTTATAATTTCTTCGAAATCGCGGTACAGCAAAGCGGCCTTTTTAATATCTGCTATCTTGGCCTCAAGTACCTGGAAATCATCTACACTTAGGTTACAGCGGACTACTTTCCTTATCATAGCGCTGCGATAGGCTTCAACGACATTTCTTCCGTCTGCGCTTAATGTCTCTACAAGCTTTATGAGCTGCATATTGGCATTATATTTGACTGGAGATATCATATTTAAAGGCTCATTAAAGTCCATGCTTGTAAATGAAGCCTTTACAATCTGCTCAAATACCCTTTCAGCAGCCGCTGCATCCTGATTTGTAAACATCTGCACTCTTTGATCAAAAACACGCTCCTGGATAAAAGCGACCTGCTCAATCTCGCTCTTGTAATACAGATTAGCACCAAAGCGCTCATTGAACTTCTTTGAAAATGCCGCCCAGTCCTGAATATTCTTTTTTTCGCCAAAGGACTTGGCACATTTTATGAACTTGTCTTCATTCTTTTCCCATTCTAAGAGGGCATCATGATAAGCTTTTTCGCGCCACTGTCTGGCAGCCTCTTCATTTCCGACTGCCTGCGCCCCGGCTCCCTGATTGCCGGCCTGCCTGTTCTCTTCCCACACCCTTTGCATTTCTACAGGATCATTGTTTTTAAAAGTACTTCCAAGCGTGTCAAGATCCATTTCCTCATCCGTTACCTCAAAGTCCTGCAGTCTCATTTTAAAGACGGTAAACAGCGGCATTGCCGCTTTGATACGCTGTTCAATCATGCTCCTTACTTCAGGAGGTGTGCTATGGAAGTAATACATTCTGAACGGACTGTTTTCCCGCTCCTGTCCATGATCTTTACTGATATCATTCAGAAATGATGCAAGCTTTATAAAACGGCAGATTTCCAGCGCATGGGGAGCTATATAGTCATCTTCCAGCATTTTAGCCGAAATTTTGGCAGACAGGAACTCTTCAACCAGTCCGTCAATAAACGGCTTGACTTTCTCCATCTTAAGATTGTCGGCCGTGATTCCTTTTGTAAAGACTGCCTCCATCACCTTTTTGTTGTGTTCCTGAACTCCCCCCTGCATTGTCTTAATCAAAAGAGCCAGCAGTGCCGGATCATCTATCTTGTTTTTGTCGTAGTTTTTGTTCTTATCAAGTTTCAGTTCTTTATAAAAAGCGTATGGAGGTCCCGACAAGGCCTTATCAATAATCTTCTTTCTCTCATCCTTTGCATTTTTCTGGTCGAGCTTTAATTTGCGCTGAGTTTCATATCCCGTATATTTTTTTAAGTATTTTACTTCGCCCTTTTCTTTTTCTGCCTGTCTGTCCTTTACAACATCTAACGTTAAATATGCTGCTTTTCTGACAGCAACTGACTTTTGATTCTTCGGCATTTCCAATGTCAGCGGCTCCACTTCCTGTTTGGCAGCCTTTTTTTCCTCAACATCCAGAACATTCTCCCTGTAGCTCACCAAAAGAAGATCCTGCGGAGTTCTTATATTCAGGTTATCCAGTTGTCCTTCAGCGTACGGAAGCATCGAAAAGTAAAAGACCTTGCGCTGGCGCACAAGTTCTCCTTTGAGCAGAGTAACCTGCTCCTTTCTCCTCTTCCCTGTAGAAAACCAGGGATTTTTATTATCTTCGTAGTTCTGACATGCCGCTATGGCATCATCAAACTTTTTCAGAATTTCCGACATTATCTCGGAGCGTCTCTCAGCCTCCTGCCCTATGGGTGTATCAAGGAGCCTGAAAAGATCTTTTGTCTGCTCCTGTACCCGGACCATCTCAGGTGAGCCCTCACCGTACCACTTGGTATCGAGGATCACCATACCGGCATAGTTCCTCGTAAGGCGGTTTCTGAGAAGCTTTTTTTCCCTGAATGTTGTATCCTCATCATTCTTAAAGAGGCTTTCCTCATCCAGCAGTTCAAGAATTCTCCTGTTCTCTGTCACCAGATTATCTTTTTCATCTTCCCTGTATTGCTCTACAGAGTGCATATGGTCAGCGCCATCAATAAGCTGCTGCTTCTGCTCCAGTTTAATCTGATACTCATTTCTTTGAACCTGTCTGTTCTCTGCACCTGGCATATGAGATATCCTTTCTTTAAATCAGACAATAAAATTATGTAAGCAGCTCAGGACCCCGATAATAACAAGTCCATAGACTCTGCTGCCCCTGCCCTTGCGCCACCAAGCAGTTCCTCTCCTGCCCCGGCAAAATTATCATCTATATCCGTCATCCACACTGATTCACTTACGACCATTTCTCCTGCTATATTTAACAGAGCAAATCTGAGTGTCTTTCCTGCTGATTCCCTGTCCTTTGAAAAGCTTCCTGACAGGAACCATACTCCATTGTTTTTAGCAAATAGTACCATTGCAAGAGGATTTCCTTTATCATCGAGGCATACACAGCTTACCTTTTTGTCAAGCCTGACGCTGCCTGCTGAAAGGCCAAAGCGCATATCGATTTCTTTTGTAAATTCGCTCAGCATATGCCCCGACAGTCTTTCTATGGCAATCACTCCCGGTACATCTGTTTCATCGCTTTTTGCCAGTTCTGACAGCATATCCGAATCAAGCCAGAACTGCCTGTAAACTTTATCCTTTTTGACGAATCCTCTCTCGTCAAAATAATATTCAATATTAAACGGTAACTCTTCAGTATCAGACAGATACGGTATACGAACCGCAACCTCTTTGATGCCTCTTTCCCCGGCAATCTCACATATCTTTTGTATGAAGTTCTCTCCAACGCCACTGAATCTGTAGTTTACATGTACATAGAGCCAGTAGATAACCGCTGTGTCCTGCTCAAATGATACAGTAACAATCCCAATCGGCATGTCACCGCCAAGAAGCTGCTCCACAGCAACAAAAGTATGAATCTCCCCCATTCCTGACAACGCGGAAAGCTTGTACGGATCAAGAGACGAAAAAAGTGCTGACTGCTTTCCTGTGATTTCATATATTTCCGTCATTATTTACCTCCATAGTTCCTCCCTGCTGCCCGCATAAATCGGTATTCCGAAGCCCCTTGGCAAAAGCTTCTCGGACAAAAGAAGCGACTGCTCATTATGCCTGTCAAGCTCTATCATTGTGTCCGGTTCGTATTTTTCTTCCATAGCAAGAACAAATCGTCGCATCAGATTCGGCAGTGTCGTCCCAAAGCTGCTGTCAAGGCATACAAGGAGCTGTACCGCCACTATCCCCGATGGCCTTAAGTGGAAGAGAAACATTCCGTTTATGCCCTCATCATTCATCGACACGCACGATACCTCATCCTCAAACCACCTTACTCCCAGATTTTCAAGATCATCGCAAAGTCCAACCATCCCCTGGCTTACACTTTTTGAGATTCCCCTCCTGATCGCTCTTATGCTGACCTGATTCAGGGTTGTGATACTGTCAGGCATCTTCTTGTGTCTGAGCTTCTTCATCAGAGGCATCTCAGACAGTTCAGAGAGCTTAACAATTATTACGTCACTTTCAGTGAGCTTCATACTAAAGCCACTTTTCTTCAGCATATCTTTGAGCATTTTGCCGTTTTTTACAGGTATATGCGCATGAGACCTGATTACCATATCAGCCCTTATCCTTGCTTTATACCCATCCATCATCTCGTTAAAAACGGCAAAGTCATCGCACTTTAGAAAGACGATGTCACTCTCATTATCAGCTTCTTTTTCCATATTCCTGAGAACCCATACCATACATCCGACTATCTTATCATCAATATCAGATATGGCTGCGATTGCCCGGTAATATGCTCTTCCGATATTTTCAGCTATCTCATCTCCGATAAAGCGCCTGTATTCTTCCAGGTTATTCCTGTCTACGTCAATAATCGAGCTCATCACATCCTCCAAGTATAAATTGCAAAGCTTACAATAATTATAATTTAATTTGATTATTATTAGACTCTGTAATGATAAACTTTTTATTATATTTGAAGGGCAGGCATTTCATTGTCACTTAGAGGTAACAACCCTTCCTTTTGCCTCATCGTCATCCATTATAATCTCGGAGACCTCGGGAACCGTGATCATTCCGCTCTTTGGGTTCTTGATACTTATGACAGGAGACAGGATTGTTGCCTCGACCTCTGATTTTTCAAAAGCCAGATCAGCATCAAGCATCCTGCAGTTTATGAGTTTTAAGCCCTTGCAGTAGCAAAGCGGCTGCGTGCCGATTATAGTGCAGTTTTCGAATGTTACATCCTCGCAGTACCACGCAAGATATTCGCCTTTGATCGTGCTGTCCTTTATCACAACATTTTTAGCGTGCCAGAACGCATCCTTGGTATCAAAATTGCAGCCGACTAATTCCGAGTCGGTGATGTACTGAAAAGAGTACTTGCCTTTGAGAGTTACATTGTCAAAGGAAAGCCTCTCTGATCTCATCATGAAGTACTCGCTCTGTGCCGAGCAGTCCTTCATCACAATATCCTTTACCGACCATCCGAATTCGGGAGAGATAATGTCACATCCCTCGATCCTTACATCAGAGCACTCACGAAGAGCCTTAATTCCATGAAGCTTCGTCCCCCTGATAACCGCGTCCTGTGTATACCAGAGCGCCGCGCGGCAGTTCTCCGTCATCAGGCTGTCTTCAATCGTAAGGTTCCTGTCATGCCAGAACGGGTAGCGCAGATTAAAGAAACAGTTCTTCACACCGATATTCCTGCTCTCTTTAAAAGCGCTCTCCCCGTCAGCTGGTCCGTCAAATCTGCAGGTGTCAACGGTTATACCATCACTTGCGTAAAGAGCCCTCTCCTCATCAAAAGTTTTGTCCTTTATAATTTCATTCTTCATTTTAATCCTCCTGAAGCTTTGTTTACCCTCATAAAAATGTGCTATATAACGATTATACATCATTTAAAGACTCCCTGTCTCATTCGCACTACGGCAATAATACATCCGGGAATGTAAATTGCCCATTCATCATTCTGAAAAACGGGATCTCTGCTGTACAAGCCCGCAAATTTAATTTTTTTCCTGTGCATGGTATTATTATATCTGTAGCTTACACAAACCATTTTCATTATCGGAGAGTATTATGGCCACATACGCTGTATCTGATCTGCACGGGCAGTACGGAATATTTGAAAAGCTTTTGGAATGCATAGAGTTTTCTGATGATGATTATCTGTATGTTCTTGGAGATGCAATAGACAGAGGTCCGGACGGGATAAGGATTCTATTAAAAATCATGAATTCTCCCAATATGGATCTTCTGATAGGAAACCACGAGTTTCTTATGCTTAACTCGGTTGATGCCGATGGGTCTGTAGACGATGTTCCCGGCAGGGACAGCAACCTGTGGATGAATTATAACGGCGGCAATTACACCTTTGCCGGATACAGGGAGCTTTCGAGAGGGGAGCGGATAAGCCTGCTTTCCTGGCTAAATTCAAGAATGCTTTCGACTCTGGTAATGAGGGGCGCAAGGACGGTATGCCTTACGCATTCAAACTTTGACGAATCATATATAGGCAAAAAATATGAGGACTGCAGCTACGAAGTCTTATGGAACATTGTCTGGAAGACCCCGTATAGAGCAGACCTCTTTATTCCTGTAAGTAAATATACCGAAACAGACTATGATTTCATAATCGGACATGTCCCCGTCCAGAAGGTTGTAGGGCTATCCGGTAATCTGCAGGCATATCATGAGCAGAATATTCTGCTCATAGACGGAGGATGTTCCTTTCGAAGGGACAGGGTTCTGAGCGACAATGAATACGGCGTGATATGCATAAGGATTGATGATATGCGTGAAACTGTCGTCACCTTTGAATCCCTGTGCTAATCCTCACATTACATTTCTATGTTTTCAGTCAAAGTACTGGATCTTCTCAACAACCTTGACCGGGCTCTTGACATATGAAGCAAATGTCTGTCCGTCACTGATCTTGCCGACTATGCTCCCATAGTGCGTAGGGATCACATATTCGGGTCTGATTATTTTGGCAAGTTCCGCCGCTCTCTTGGTATCCATGGTATAGGTACCGCCTATCGGCAAAAGAGCTATATCACACTTGACCTGCTTGGCCTCCTTGGTCAGACCGGTATCACCCGCAATATATATGCACTTTCTGTCTATTCGAAGAATATATCCGACCCACTCCGCGCGTCTTGGATGGAAGGGCTTGATGGTATTGTAAGCGGGAACAGTCTCAAGCTCCAGGCCTGACAGCTCTCGATACACGCCGGGCTTAACGCCCACCACATTTCTTACCTCACTCTCCAGCTCCAGCGCGTCATCTATCATGCTCTCAGGAGATACCAGAATTGTAGTGTCCTTTATCACCTTTCTTATGTCCTCTACCGAAAAATGGTCATAGTGCGGATGTGTGATCAGTACATAGTCTGCATCATGAGGCTCTTGCTTCATGTGAAAAGGATCCACATATATTGTCCCAAGATTACACCTTATGCGTATGCTGTTCTGGGTAAAAACTTCAATATTGTCCAGCATTTATACTCTCCTTTCGGAAATTCTGATCTATATCCAAAATTATATCACATTGTTTTCCATAAACAGAAACATGCTTATTATAACAAAAGCATTACAAGCGCAAATCCTACGGTAAATGAGAGCGCCCCTTTGTCATTGTCGCCCTCTGTCGCAATCTGCGGGATCTCCTCAAGGGCTGTGTAGATAAGAGCCCCACCGGAAACCGACATAATATATGGCAGCAATCCGGGGATAAGAACAACCAGTACAACCGTAATTATTCCAAACAGCGGAATCGGAGCTCCGGATACCGTTCCCATAAGAAATGCCTTCCCTGTTCCGGTTCCTTTTTCCCTCAGCCAAAGTGATACATATAAAGCCTCCGGAATATTCTGAAGAGCAATTGAAATCGCCAGAGCAAGTGCAACCGATGACGGTATCCACTCAGTCTCCATAAAATGTGCCGCATATATAGCACCAAGCGCCATGCCTTCCGGGACATGATGGATCACTTCCTTGAGCATTGCCTTTATCCTGGGTCCGAGTTTGCTGTCAGGCCCCTCAGTTATATCCGTATAAATATGGGTATGCGGCACTGATTTATCAAGAAGGATCTGGAAGAAAACACCCAGGCAGAAACATATCACCACCGGCACAATTTTCTTTTGACCGTTAAGGCTAAGTCCATCGACTGCCGGTTCTATCATCCCCCAGACTGCTATCGACAGCATGATTCCCGACCCGAATCCTACAAGTATGGCCCTCATGTTGTCCGAAAGCCGCTCCTTTTTGGCGTATACTGCCGTTGACCCCAGAAGCGTTCCCACCAGAGGAAGCAGCATCCCGAATATTGTCTCAGTATCCGAAAGAGTATGTGCGCTGTCCAGATGTGCAAGGAGTGAACGAAAGCCGATGAACAGCAATATGGTTCCGCCCATTATCTCAGATCCTGCCTTGTAGCGGTTTCCGAAAGCACTTCCTATCCCTACTCCAAACATCGATATGATGCAGGTTATTACCCCGATCACCACAACCGCGAAGATAACATTTAAAAGCCTTGACAGATCAAAGACTTCAACCGGTACGGCAACAAAAGTGATTCCCACAGCCAGTGCATCAATGCTGGTAGCTACAGCCATCATGAACATTGTTTTCACATCAAAGCCCGGAGCCACCTCTTCATCCGGCCCAAGAGCTTCTTTGATCATATTGCTTCCTATAAGTGAAAGCAGAATAAAAGCAAGCCACGGAGCTATCATGCTGATTAACTTCACAAAATTAGACCCGATCAGATAACCTATGAGCGGCATCACTCCCTGAAAGGTTCCAAACCAGATTCCGCACAGAAGATATTCTTTCTTTGTAACCTGACCTGCTGCAAGGCCCTTGCAGATAGATACCGCAAACGCATCCATGGCAAGACCCACGGACAGAAGCAGTACTTCAAATAATCTCATACACTATTCCTTTCTTCCAAACATCATTACATATTATTGTAACAAAAAAGAGCCATCCATGTTATCCCAGTGATTCATCATTCGAAGAGGATTGGACGGAGCAGCGTACATGCGAAGCTCTTCAGTTCTTTTCCCGCATGCAATGCCGCGAAGGATCGCAAAAATGCCGTAAAGGACACCGTTTGCGTCGGACGCTTCAAGAAGGATCCCCTCGCTGCTGCCCTGTATTGAATATCCCTGTGAAGGGACGGAATCTGTCATCACTATCTTAAGGATGCGTGCGCCGCCTTTATCATCCGTATCTGAAGAAGACAAAACTCTGTCACAGATAAGTCCGCTTATTCCCGTTTTGAATTCACTAAGAGCATTGGCAATGACCCTGTCTTTTTCAGAAAAACCAAGAAGCTCAATCTTATAGCTCTTGTTTTCCTCATATACTTTATGATAATCCAGCCATAGCTGGGTCCATGTTTGTGTTTCCATTAAAACCTCCGTTTTATCTTACCTTTCAGCCTTCACTTTTCCACATCAAGTTCAAACGGTCCCATGGGCAGATTGGCTCTGTTATAGATCATGGCTCCGCTATAGGTGTAGGATACAAGATATCTTATCTTCTTTATCCTGTCAGGCCTTACGCTTGTCTTAAGGAGCACCTTATTCTGCCCGATTTGGGCTTTTGCCTCGTGACAGGCCCCCTTATCATCTATAACCACAAAATCCCGCAGCTCTGTCCCTTTGCCGATATCACGCGAAACCGCCCCATCAGCGTGGTCTAAAGTTATTTCAACTGTGCCTGTGCGCCCAAATCCCGATCCAACAGCCCTTGCGCTGACCGGAACGGGTCCCGTGTATTCACGACTGTAGCCGTATTTGATATGCGCAGCCCAAAGTGCCAGGCGCTTTCCTATCCGCCTCTTGCCTGTAGGATGAAGGTCGTTGTCTTCGCCCAGATCCATGCTCACAGCCATGCCGACCATCGGGTCGTCAAGGAGTCTTCGCTGCGTCAGCCTAAACTGCGGCCACGGGTCATCAACAGGTTCCATCGAGGCGAACCTGCGCCTCATCATTGAATATCCTGTACTCTTTGTCCGGAGTTATTCTTCCAAGTCCGTTCTCCACACAGAGCCTTATGACTATCGTATTGTCTTTTTCCTTCGTAAGTCCCTGCGGAATATCATACTTTCTCGGAGGATACTGATACTCCGTTCCCCCGACCCTGACGCCGTTTACAAAGACCTCATCCCTGTCAACCATGGTTCCGAGGAAAAGCCTGGCGCTCTTTCCCGCAAGGTCCTTTGGAAGATCAAAATTCCTTCTAAACCAGACCGATCCGCACATTCCGGCAAGCTCTGTATCTGAGAACATCACCGGGATGTCCATCTCCTTCCAGCTCCTTACGTCTATAGACGGCTCCATCCACTTCTCAGAAAGCCCCCTGTCAATGCGGTCAAGCTTCTCCCTCCAGAGAGTTCCGTTTATGACATTTTTGTCAGCCTGGCTCTTTCTGAAGTCATCATCTGCATACCTTGATGCCTCTGCAAGCAGCTCATCATAGCCTTCAAGCATTTCTTTCGAAAGCCACGATGATATCTTAGAGCCTCCGAGCGATGCATTGATCATGCCGACAGTCTGCCCCGTTATCTTCTGAAGGTATGCGGCAAAGAAGTACCCTGTGGCAGAAAAATCCATTATCGTGGACTTCTCCACATGTTTCCAGCTTCCGCTCCTATGCTCTTCCAATGGTCCGTGGAAATCGGTATCTTCCGTGATCTTGAACGTTCTGATCCCTTTATTCTCTTCTATATCTGCAAGAGCCGGGTATCTGTCTTTTACTCTTGCAATCGGAAGTTCCATATTGGACTGGCCTGTCGCAAGCCACACGATGCCTATCATCACGTCCTTTACCGCAATTTCATCATCATCGTCATCTGAGACAAGAAGCTCGTACGGTCCTCCGCTCTCTTTCGCAGCAAGATAAATATCGAACCTTCCGTCCTTATCCGCAGTGCCTCTTGCCCACAGATTGTCAAGCCTGACATCTACCTTGGAACCCGGTTCATCCCATCCCCAAATATGTATTCTCTTTCTACGCTGAAGCACCATCCCATCTGAGATAAGCTTCGGCAGGGTCAATTTTGAGCTCATACCCACTCCTTAAATATTTATGTTATGACCAATTATACAGAGCTTTAAAAACAATTCTCATCATTTTCTTGCATTTTACTACGCATTTTTCGCTATTTTCTGCTCATGAACTACCCTCACCGACTCTGCGTCGGAAAGGGTTTCTGTTACGCCGCTTCGCGGCATGAACCTGCAGGCTGCTCTGCGCAGCCTGCAGAACAGGGCATGTCCACTATGCCCCTATCCCATTGGGTTACCTTTGGGAATACTTTTCTTAAGATATTTGCAGCTCCGTTTATGTCTGCATTTGTTATGGTACCATCGTAGTGTCTGTAAAGTCCTCTCTTTATCCTCTTCCCGGAAAAAGAGTATGACGCTCCATCTCCTTTACGGTACACAGGGATCTCATCCTTTGCAAGAAAATCAGCTTTTGAAGTATAGCTCTCTTCTGTAAGGGCAAACTCTATCCCATATTCAGCAAGCTTGTATCTGAGCATATCTGCAAATATCAGCATTGGTATCTGCACAAAGTTCTGGTTATTCATATGTCCCATATCCGCTTCCTGCTTCTGGAATACATTGTGGCCCATTACCACTACATCTACATGATTATCTCTTGCATAGTCTGCTATATTTGTGCTTATCTTGTGGAACTGATCCTTTATCCTTCTGTTCCTCTTTTCGGTGAGCGTGCTCATCCTCCTGGTACGGTATCTCATGTTACAGGTCATGGCACAGGAGGCCAGCCTTGCCATCTCTTTGTTGTAGTACTGATTGATGGACTTGATCACACCACCCTTTACTACATAAGGCCTTGCTCCAAAGTTATTGACAACAGCAGCGATATTATCTGTTCCGGGATCTATCGCCATGACCCTTATATCTGAAATATCATGGCGTTCTGCCAGCTCCTTAAGGATTACAGAGTCATTCCTTGGTGCTGCGCCTTTAGTCTCCATATCCATTACCACATCGATCACAAAATCCTTGCCACATGGCTTGATGCGCACTTCCTTGAGCATTCCGGGAAAAGGAGCATTTGCAAGCCTCAGCATCTCCCTGGTCCCCGGGAATCTGAGATACAGATTATCCTTTATCCTGCAGATCTGGTTGGTAAGGATTGCCGTCTTACCCCTGCTTTCTTTTATATATCCCGGAAGCCTGGGTCTTCCCGTAAAAGCCGAAGGGTTCTTAGTGTATGCCTTCAATGCCTCAAAGAAAGACCTGTAATCCCGCGTTATGAGTTTAAGTATCTGTTGATTGGCTTGTGACGGAAGGTTGTAGTACGCCTTGTCTCTGGTGGTTTTAAGAAGATAGTCCATGGAGCCGTATGCCATCCATGCACCCCTGGGCTGATACTTGGTACCGGTAAGCGTACTCCTTACCAGTCTTACCACTTCCATCTGATTGGGAAAAAGAGGCCTGTACTCATCCATAGCCTTAACAGCTGATGAATACTGCCTTAGAATGAAATTGGCCCTGTTGTACAATCTTGCAGAAGCTCCGCAGATATCACTGCAGTATCCGTAAAGTGTATGTTTGCTGTTTATTCTGTACTGCCTTGTCCTATACACAGTTGCTATTCCTTTCATAGATGTTTATACTATGTATTATAGCACACTTTTAAGGCTGTGGCGAACAAATGTTCTTTCCAGGTGTAGGAATCAGATACTGTCCCACGAACGAAAGTGAGTGGATGACAGCACTGGCATCCGACAGGGCTGAGTAAGTCAGAAATTACTTGCGGTAACAGAGGCGATTTTTATGGACGGATACAACAGAGGTTCACATTCAGTTTATCAGCTGACCTATCATATCATTTTTGTCACCAAATACAGGAAAAGAGTCATCACGGACGAGATGGGTGATTTCATGAAAAATCACGTTGCCTATCTCTGCGGCAGGATGAACTGCGAGCTTCTCTCAGCGGAAACAGACGGGGATCACATGCATCTTCTGGTATCCATGCCTCCTGATGTGGCTCCGGTAAGGCTCATCAATTCACTTAAATCTAACCTCTCAAAAGAAGTCCATATTTACTACAAGGAACATATAGAAAAATACCTGTGGGGTGATTCGCCCTTCTGGAGCGCCAGTTATTTCTGTGCTACTACCGGCTCAGTTTCTATGGAAACGGTCAAAAACTATATTGAAGGTCAGAGAGCCGAGGAACACGAAAAGAAATATGTGAAATCCGGGAAATACAAAAAGCAAAAAGACTAGGCGATTCATCCCCAACCTAACGGAAGGGGGTTTCTCGCTGAGGTACTATAAAAAAGACAAAGAGCAGTCTCTGCATCTTTAATGACGCAGAAAACTGCTCTGTAAGTCAATATGATCATTATGTCCTCCCTAGGTATGACTTCTTGAATGATATTTCAGAAACCCGCAGGCTGCGGGTTTCGTGAGAACATGATACGGGAGGCAAACAAGCCCTGCGACGCAGTCGCTCTAGGATGGCTTGTTTGCGGCATTTTTGAATCTCTGATTCAAAAATGTATGACTTATGCATTCAAGAAGATGCATTTGACATTTCATTTATAAACCGCTCCAGAATTTCGGCTGCATCTCCGATTATCTCCGGACATGGCCGTTTCCTGTAATACTCTTCTGTTCTCTTTTCAGGTACAGGTTCATCTCTATGAACGCTCAGTCCAAGGAGATTGCGGCATACTATCGATCCATGCTTTTCTTCAAATCTTCGGGCGAGCTCCTGTATCCTTGCATAGTGGTCAGCTTTGGGCTGTCCAGTTTCAGGGCCCTCATACCCGTACAGTAATCCGGCAACCATAAACATCCCGCTCACGGAGCCGCACACCTCACGAAGCCTTCCCATTCCTGCTCCGAACGACGACGAAAGCCTTGCAAGATCTGCCTCATCAACCGGGAGCAGATCGGAAAAAGCCAGAACAATTGACTGCGAACAATTATAACCTTTCATAAAATTGGCTATAGCAGCTTCCCTGCGTGTCATATCAAAGCCTCCAATTCCTTAGGACAGTCAAAAGTTTAACCCCGCCTGATGCTGCACGGTTTGCTTTTTTAAGTCTCTTTATCTTCTGCGGTCTATATGTGTCTGATAGAATGCCTTCTTATCCGTGTACATGGCATTGTCCGCTCTGTGGAAAACATCCGAATAATTCCTGTCCGTATCGGGATCATAGGCTGCACACCCCGCAGAGATAGCAATCTCCAGATCAAGGTCTTTGCGGATAGGTTTTTCTTTGCTCCTTAGGGCAATCCTGTCTTTTAACAGTGTGATTTTTGCTGAAGGGTCAGGCTCATCAAGAATAGCCACAAACTCATCACCGCCTACCCTGTAGATTCTGTTGCCGCCAAAGACTTTTCGGATTTCATCAGCGATCGTGATGATAAGCTTGTCACCCATGTCATGGCCATAGTCATCATTTATCATCTTGAGCTGATTGATATCAAATACGACAACCGAAAATACCATATCCGGATTGCTTTTAAGCTTGTCCTCGAGAATATCCAGATATTCCATATATGAGTTTCTGTTATTGAACCCCGTGAGAGTGTCTATGTAGGCATGAGATCTGATGATTTCGATCTGTTTCGTCAGCCTCATCTGCATAATTATTATCTTTTCTTCAAGAACCTTGATGGCATCACGCATACCTGCGTCTGTATCAGCTTCATTAGTCGAAAAGTCGCCATTGGCGTCACCCAGCGGATCAACCTCATTGATCAGAGTCTGTATCCCGTTAGAGAGGTCATTCATCTTGCGTATAAGGGCATTAAAGAATTTTTCGTACTGTGACGCAATGGTGATAGCAAGGCAGATACTGCAGACAAGACCAAAGGAAATAAAAGAGACAATTATAAAATATAACTGCCTTACTTTATTCTGATACCACTCGGCGCTGAAATCCGCTGCCACGATACCTGCAACGTCACCGTCCGAGTCAAATACCGGCGAATATGAGCTGTAGAATACTCCCCAGTCATCAGTGTATGGAACCATGTCAACGCTCGCCATACCTTTACTGGCATTATACAGAGCATCGGTATATACGATTGGGGATCCGAATTCTCCCGGGTCATCAATGGTAGGATCCACACCAAAGACAAACTCTTTTTCACTTACCTGTCTTATGCAGTATATATATTCAAGTTCAATATTGTCCTGAAAGTAGGAAAGAGTTTTCATAACTCTCTCATATTCCGCAGACCCATAATCATCCGAAGTTATCATGACAAGGTCATCGCCGTTTAGCATCGCTGCAGCAGTATTGGAAATATCCAGCATACGCTCATTGATCTGGGTACGCATGGCTTTAATAGCCACCGCGCTAAGTACATACCCGAAGACAATATTGAAGATGATCAGACCGATACAGATAATTATTGTATATTGGGTTACACGATCATATTTCTTCATATCAAAATTACACCTATAGCTGTAATGTGTTCACAAAAGTAATTTTAACACGAAATCATGATCCACAACATATATCTGTTTGAGTTCGATTTTTTCTCAGATTATTCAGAGAAAAGCCATCCCCATTAATACCTGATTACAGGTTCTATTCTCCTTGAAATCACTACTGCAAGCGCGATCTTGAGAAGATCCGGAATGATGAATGGGAATACGCACCACCCTAGTACTGTAAAAAGCCCTACTTCACCGCTGTTTTTCATATAAACATGCATGAACCATGCCGTACCGAACGCATAGCATACCGCAAGCCCGAGAACAAGCGCTGCAATCTTCATCACAATACTCTTTTTGAAAAACTTCGAAAACAGCATGTATATAAAACCTATAAATAAGAAGCCGATGATATATCCCCCCGTATTGCCGAGAAGGATTCCAATACCTCCGCTAAATCCCGCAAAAACCGGGACTCCGACTGCACCAAGCAGCACATATACGAGCGTTGCAATGGTTCCTCTCTCCCCTCCCAAAAGCAGCAATACAAAAAATACCGCAAATGTCTGAAGCGTGAACGGAATCGCTGTCGGTATGCTGATCCAGGAGCAGATAGCAATAAGCGCCGCTCCGATCGCTATGTATACCAGATTCAGTACTTTTGAATCAGTTCCTGTCCTTACTGCGTCTGCACTTCTCATGATGTCTTAATCCTCCAACATATTTTCTAAAATTGCTTATACGAAGGTAACACATCAAAAAAAGATTGTCAACCTATCAAACTAGAACGGTTGACAATCGAGTATTCTTTCGATTATTTTTGCTGTAAGCGCATTCTTGGTAATTGTGGCTTTTCCTCGCTCGAACAGACTTGATGCTCTCTCTTTTACATCCTCGGGGAACTTATTGATATCTGAATCAAAGTTGATCCCTATCCCGGCAACTATCCACTGCAGAGTGTTGCTGTCAAATTCGCTTCCGGACTCCAGAAGGATACCGCATATCTTTTTGCCGTCAACATACAGATCGTTGATCCCGCCAATATTTGCCCGTATTCCTGACAGCTCCTCAATCGCACCAATCACGGATTGTCCGACAAAAGAGGTGACCTCGCCGCTTTCTGTGCTGAACATAAGATCAGGCTTTAAGACAATGCTCATATACAGCCCTCCTTCGGGAGAAAAGAACGAGTGATCCTTCCTGCCTCTTCCTCCTGTCTGCATTGCCGCGGCTATGACAGTCCCGTGGGATGCACCATTAACAGCAAGTTCCTTGGCCTTGTCACTTGTGGATTTCAGGCTGTCATATACGAATATGTCAACCGCTTTAAGATCGGCAGGAAGCCCTGCTCTTATCCCTTCAGCCGACAGGATATCATTGCTTTCGGAAAGCCTGTACCCCTTGTTGCTGACCGCCTCTATAATATAGCCCTTTTCCCTTAGGTCCCTTATCGCTTTCCATATAGCATTTCTGGAGATGCCGCACTGCCTTGCCATCTCCTCACCGGAAGTGTAGCTATCTTTATTGGATTCAAGTAAAAACAGCACCTTTTCAGATGTACTCATGGTATCTTTGCTCCCTCTTATCCAGTCCTTTTCAGACTGACACAGGTAGTTACTTCTCAGTAGATCTTTTCTATTTTGCCTTCTATTCCATACATCTGCACGAACCTTTCGTAATCATCGCTGTTTTTAATGAGCATGACTTCTTCAAAAGCTCCGGTATGGATATTGCGGAATCCCGCAACCTGCTCCCCATTACATATGCTGGCTTTTATAACCGGCTTTTGGCTCTCTTTGTCATACGTTTTCTTTACAATCTTTTTCTTAAAAAACATATCGATGTCCTCTGCTATGTGTTTAAGGGGTTATGCATTTTTGAATCAAAGATTCAAAAATGCCGCAAACAAGCCATCCTAATGCGACTGCGTCGCAGGGCTTGTTTGCCTCTTGTATCATGTTCTCAGGAAACCCGCAGCTGGTGCGGGTTTCTGAAATATCATTCAAGAAGTCATATCATTGGTCAGTATCTGACTTCAAACGAGCGCTCATTGGGTTCGGTTTCCATTGAAGCTCTCTCTATCCTTGATATGTCTATAAATCTGCCGCCTCGAATTGCCGAAACAAACCTGTCAATCGCATCCTCATCGCCCTGGACTTCACATGTCACAGAGCCGTCATATTCATTTTTGACATATCCGGTGAGTCTGTACATATTTGCCGCATACATGGCAGTGTATCGAAGTCCCACTCCCTGTACCATTCCATAAAAATGAAGTCTGTATCTCTTTTCCATAATTCCATATCCATTGTCAGCATATATATCGCGACTTACTTTTGGGGCAGATTGATAGACTGCAGAAATGCGATAAGCTCCGGAGAGCAGTCTGCCTTTATTATGTTAAACGCCTGATCCTTGGCAAGAAACAGATAAAAATTGGTCTTTGTCTCAAGGATCCTGTACAGTTCAGTATATTTTACGAAGGCAGTTCCTCTGTCATTTGAAGTCTCAAGCCGATCCTCGTAGAACCTGAATGTAGTCTCTGTGTTCTGGATGATCTTATTGGTTGAAAATGACTTATTGATCCTGTAATTCGTTATCAGATGCAGCGAAATCGGCAGTATTAACATCAGTCCCACAAACTCCAGTATCAGCTTTAAATCCATTAAATATACTGACATAAGAAGTCCGGCTGTAAGGAACACTTCGATCGCAATGATGACAGCCAGATACAGCTTGTGCATTCCCAGAAGTGCCGCTTTGTTCATTTTTTTTAATTCGTCAATAGTCCATTTTGACTTTGTTTCGTATGGCATAAAAATCTCCTGTCCAGAACAAAGAGTCGCAAGCTTTAGCTTGCAAAATTCATCTGCGCACAAGTCGCATCCTTAGCGGAGCGTTTTTGTTTAATAGGAAATTCGGAGGAATTATTAAATAAAAATATAACCGCGACTCTGTTAAGAATCGCGGCCATATTAAGTCTTATTTCTTAAACAATCCGCCTGCAATATCCTTGATATCTCCAAGATCGAGCTTACCGTCTGATACTGCTGCCTGAACCTTCTTGATATCGGCCTCATCAACATCAATGTTAGCCTTCTTAAGAAGGTCTTTGGCCTGCGTGGGGTCAGCCTTGGCAATCTGTGCCATAAGTTCCTTGTTTTCGCTTACTTTTTTGATGATTTCAGTAATATCTGCCATATTTAATCCCTCCAACAATAGTGTTCACGTTTCTTTAGAGCCCATTATAACACTTTCTGACTCCGATCACTACATGGTGATAATAAACCACTCCATCTTATTATGTAAATGTCAAAAGAGATGCTGCCTGCAGATCAATCAAAACAGACTAAGCTGCTCATAGTCACTGCTCCTATCCAGTTCCGGCATTATCCCGCGTATCATTTCCATCGCTGCCGATGAGTCCTTCAGATAATCCCTGACATTTCCCCCATCTATCATGACCGGCATTCTGTCATGGACAGGCTTCATCGAAGCATTCGCGGCAGTAGTAAGTATCACAAAAGAATCCCTGTTTTCGCTAAGGTTGTAGAATCCTGCAAGGTAAATAGGCTTTTCATCAGTTCTTTTGAATATGAACTTAGTCTTACCCGCGTCCCACTCGTAAAAACCTGCTGCAGGAAGAATGCATCTCCTGCTCATAATGCTCTCGGCAAACGTCGGTTTTTTTGTCACCGACTCCGCTCTCGCATTGATGATGAGCTTCCTGTCCCCGGACACTATGCCCCAGAACAGATCTGACAGCGCAATATCTCCAAAAGTGCCCTTGCTGCGGACAATCCCTCTGGTTGTCATTCCCGGAGTGATATCTCCGGCACGGACAGCAAGCACGCCTCTTGAAAGATGCAGTTCATCCTCTATTTCATGTTCAGTTTTGTCACTGAAATAGTATCTTCCGCACAAAGGTCAGACCTCCCTGCATTTATTCATCACATCTTATAACCGCAATCAGTTTTCTCAGGGCCATCAAGACCTGACTCGTAATGTGCTCTGAACTCCATGTTTATTTCACGGATTTCCTTAACACCATCTATATATGGCCGGTACATCTCAATCAGTCCCGAACTGCAGCCATCACAGCTGCCGTTGATATTGCCGATCGATTCAGCCACAATGCGCTCTCTTTCCTCCCGTGTCGTGTCCTTTATCAGAATCGAACTCATTCTTCACCGCCTCCCAGTCCGAAATTTAAAATCTCATTATATCTGGCATTGGCTTCTTCAGCTGCCTTTTTATCTCTCCATCTTTCGACGTCGCTGCAAATTGCCAGCATTTCATCCACGATCAGTTCCGCACTTTGCGGTTTCACGTTGTAAAGATATGCAAGCATCCTGTCCATTGCTTTTGGACTTCCAAGCTGTCTGGCAACCTGATCCCCCAGTTCGCCGGGAAAGCCCAGGTTCTCAACTGCCAGAACCACCTCGTCATGCTTTCCTGTCCATACAGTCCTGTTGTTCATGTTTGCCACCATTCAAAGTTTTAAGCATCTCCATTGCTTTCATGTAGGATTCTCTCATCGCTGCGGGACTGTTTGTCGCAAGTCCCGCTTCCCTGGCATTTGAAAGCATATCTTCATCATCACTCAAAAAAAGAACATCTGCCGGACAGGTCTTTACATAGTCAGCCGCTTCAGCTGCTCCCATTCGCAGCACCTTCGCGTGATGACGCTCCTTAAGCATTCCCACCTGCTTATCAAATACTTCATCAGCGTTGTCCTTAAGACAAATTATTATCTCTGAATACATTTTGAAAGTATTGCCCCCTTTACCCGGATCACAGACATCTGTCAGATCGTAAACCTCAATGCCTGTCGCGAGTTCTTCTATTATAGCATCATTCCAAATATTCTAACCAATTAAAAAGCCCTCACATATCCAATCTCTGTATATACCATGCCATGTTTGCCCTGCTCTGATTTCATCAAGGAGATTCCGTTTACCCGCATTTTTTCAGAAGCATTTTCACCTGACAGCATCGGGATATCCTTTGACCCCACCGCCCGTCTCACAAGGGTTATATGGGACATGAATTTCTTTTTATCAAAATCGATGTCATTGTCTGAAAGGGCATGCCTGAGCCGCTTAACATAATCGCTAAGATCCGGGTTGTCTTCTACACTTGCAAATATCATGTCCTTGAAGCGCCTCGTTCCTGATACCTTTATGGTAAACGATCTAAGCATCACCCCACGCATTATTCCCTCTATCTTCTCCGGCTCATCACTCTCGCCGATGAACACAAGCGTCATGTGAAGATTCTCCCCGCGTGTAAAATTACCTTTCACCCCGTATCTCATGAGTTCATCCTGCATCTCTATAAGAGCATCAGTCATGTTTTCATCAAAGTTTATCGCTATGAACAGTCTCATAATGAATCTCCCTATCGCATGTGATGAAAAAACTTTCATCAGCTTCGCCCCTGTATTATGTTTGAAGTTCTATTTAAATATTAGCACACAAATACCTCTTCTTTTAATAACTCCTGACATTCCCTTACAAGAGACATATTCCCGCACAGGATGAGAACCTCATTCCAGCATGAGGATATTTCCATTCCAAGATCCTCAACATCCTCAATCCCCCACATAACTGAGAAATCCTCATATCCATTTATCTCAATATCTTCCTCTTCGAATATGGCTCTGATATCTTCATTTGCATCTTTGCAAAAAGCAATGTTCTTGCAGCCCCTCGTCAGGATGACATCTGCAGTCTCTCTTACAACAGACTCGTCCATGATCTCATCGCAGACTATGATCACTGTGTGATTGGTAAGATCACGAAGTTTTCTGTTGCTGCCAAGTATTCCTCTTCCAATTATTCCAAAGGTGATGTTCTGGTTTGCTGTAAAATCTGTAAAATTATGTTGAATCATTACGGCCTCCTCTTCAAAACTGCTGCCTCAAAACTGCTGTATCGTTTTCTATGGCTATATTATGCAATTTTTTGAGTCCAATAAAACCGACACCAAGAATATATGTTCGAAAGTTCGAAAAGCAATTTCCTGTTAAACAAAAAGGCTTACCTTCAGATCTTCTGATCTTCCGGTAAGTCTCTATAAGCATCATAGAAGAGATTTGATGCATGCCTCAACATCTGCGACATCTGCAGTAGGCTCAAAACGTGCGACCACGTTGCCTTTCCTGTCTATAACAAACTTTGTGAAGTTCCACTTGATATCAGGCTTCTTGTCCCAATCCGGGTCAGCCTCAGCGAACATCTTCTCAAGCACTTCTCTGTACTGATGATCCTGGAAACCTTCAAATCCCTTCTGCGACTTAAGGTATGTGTAGAGAGGAAGTTCGTTCTCACCATTTACATCAGCCTTCTTCATCTGTGGAAAGGTTGTATTGTAGTGAAGGGTGCAGAACTCATGGATCTCGTCATCAGTCCCGGGAGCCTGCCCGCCAAACTGGTTGCAGGGGATATCCAGAACCTCAAGCCCCTTGTCGTGATAGTTCTCATAGAGTTCTTCGATAGGCTTATACTGTGGTGTAAATCCGCAGCCTGTAGCTGTGTTCACAACAAGGATTACCTTTCCTTTGTAATCCGCAAGGTCAAGCTCTTCTCCGGTTCCTGTAGTTACTTTGTAATCATAAATCATTCTTTTATCCTCCTTTTAAGTGTTATCATATATATTTCTTGGCAAATTTAACAACTTCATCCCTGCATCCATCAACAGCTTTGCTCTTGAAATACAGTGTATCGCTCTCGACCTGAATCCCCTTCTGCGTAAGCGCGTTCTTTATAAGATCAAGTGCATGTCTGGAAAGCCATGATGTTGAAAATACAACAGCCTTACCGACTTTGTCACCGGATAACGTCTTTAAATACTGTTTGAGATTATCATCTATGCCATAAGCATAGAGAGCTCCACCTATGAAAAGTACATCTGTCTTATCAGAAAGTGCTGCATCTTTAGCATCTACCGAAATAGCGTTCACTCCCGCTGCTTCCGCGATATACTCTGCAACCTTCCGTGTTTTTCCTGATCTTGAATAGTATCTTACTGCTACGCTCATAGTATCCTCCTTTTGTCAGATCTGTATATTATATTTTGTTACATTTAATTGTGTACAATTCTTATTATAATACAATTTGTATAAAAATCAAGCCCCAGACTTTATTTAAAAAGTCAAGGGCTTGATCCGGTTGTTTTTATTGGTTTTCTTCATATCTGAGAGTACTAAATTTCTTTTCCATCGACATCTATTACTTCAATATCTTCATCTTTTTTGCCGATCTTTAACTCCCTCTTGTTTGCTGCCAGATACAGGAGAATTGCAATCACGTCGTCCACAGGTCCAGGTAAAAAATCTGCCGGTGAAACAACATATATTACAAGAACCGCAAGTACCAGCCATTTCATAAGCTTATTATCATTCATCTGAGGCCTCCTTTGGAATAATCAATGTATTTTTATAGTTAAAGTATATCCCCGATCGGGCTGCAGATATATTACTGATGAAGAGAATTTTTCATACTCATTTTTACTTTTCTGCGGGATAGAAACTTAATTATGATGTTTTAGGTCGCAAGCAAGTCAGATTTATCCTGCGTCCTGCTATCTTGATAAAGCGTTTAAATTTTTCTCTGTACTTCTCCGGAAACTTTCTTAATTTTTCATTAACGATGATATTATTATGTGAAATTGTAGTAAAATGTACTATATATTGACTACATGCATGGTTAAGAATATGCACCCCGGAGGAAATATGCAGTCAGATTTAGTCATCAAAGAGAACGAATTACTCGATCCATCTAATTATCCCGAAGAGCAGCGCAGTCTGGTTGACGATTTTAATTCGCGCATCAGGCGCTTAATGGGTATCATTACCGGGATTGGAAAAGAGTATCATACAATCTGGGTCATCAATGCCAATACAAAGAAAATGTATCTGTACCGTTCCACCGGTGAGAATACGAATCGCTACGCGGTAGAACTGGGTTTTAGATTTGACAATTACGACCGTTTTATTGAGGAATATATAGATCGCTGCGTGGTAAACAGCATTGAGAGCATCCAGCGTGATGCAAAAATTGACGTCGTATTTTCAAGGATCAAAGACGGAGATCTGTATACTCTTGATTATATGCGTCTTGCTGATGACGGGAATATGTCCTATCATCAGATGGCATTCGCGCTGGCCGGACAGCCGGGAGAAACAGAGAACTTTATACTCGCTTTCCGGGATATCGACAAATCCATTCGCAAGCACATTTCTGATAAGCGCTATTTAAGGGAACAGCTGGACATCGTGGAGACCTTAAGCCGCGATTATTACAATATCTTCAAGATCAATCCCAAGACCGGTGATGTGGTAATCCTGAAGCTTGACGGCTATGTTACAAAAGGTATGGAAGGTGCAGGCGAAAAGATCTATCCCTACGATGTACTCTATAAACAGTACGTGAAGGACCGTGTATATTCTGAAGATCAGGATTGGATGTATGATGCCATCTCTCTGGAGACGATCAATAGAAAGCTTTTAGATAATTCGGAGTACGTCTCCAGTTACCGCGTTATGGATAAAGGCGAGGTACACTATTATCAGTTTACATATATCCTCATTAACTCCAATATTCCCAACAGCGATATGCTGGCCGGTTTCAAAAACGTTGACGACATTGTCGCCTCTGCCAAGGAGCGCGAGAATCTTGAGATCCTGGCCAGCACAGATATAATGACAGGAATTCTGAACCGTGGCAGCGGCGAGCGTAAAGTGATCGACGCTATGGCAAACAACAAATCCGGAATGCTCTGTATCCTTGATGTTGACAAGTTTAAAAATATCAACGATGAGCTAGGTCATAATGTCGGCGATAAGGTGCTGCGCCGGATTGCTGATGTGCTCAAAATGACATTCAGGGATGATGATATCATCTTCCGTTTGGGCGGTGATGAGTATGCCGCTTATGTAATGAATCTGAATGATGAAGAATCCGGTCGAGTTGTAATGGACCGCCTCTTCAAGGAAATCGCCAGGATGGATATCCCGGAGCTTGGAGACAGAAAAATCTGTGTCAGCGCCGGTGCCGTGTTCTCCAAAGATAGCGAGAAGCGAACCTTTGAAGAACTTTATAAACTGGCGGACAGCGGCGTATATGAAAGTAAAAAGATAAGCGGAAGCGCACTGAATTTCCGATAAGATTGCCTGTCATTACCACACTCACATATTATCTGTAAGTGTTTCAAGTCCCAATTTTACTTGGAAGCTTTCTTGGCAGCCTTCTTTGCTTTTTTCTCTTCTTTGGCAGTAGCCTTTTCTGCCTTTTTTGCGCTACTTATAAGCTTTTTCAGAAGATCGGCTTTTCCAAGATCTCCCTCGGCAGCAATCTTATGTGTGAGATAAGCAGCCACAATATCAATCTTACCTGACATCATATCAAGTATAGTCTGTCCATCGGCGGTCACAAGGATATCTCTGTCATTGTAGTCATAAGGCTGAACATCCACTTTGCCATCCTTAACTTCCATGTAGAAAGCTCCTTCGCCTTCTCCTGTCACATTGTACTGAACCGCAAGATGATCTGAAATGCCTGATGCATCAGCCTTTGCAACAAGTTCCTGTGCTTTTTTTACGATTTCTTCATAAGTCATTATCATATTCCTCCATTCAAAATATTTCTTTTAAAACCTACTTTTTATCTGTGGCTATTTACCAACTCGTGGTTGATATTTATAAATTCCCGAAGCATTCGTGCTCCGGTCCTTTTAATGGCATTAACCTGATGCCTATACCTGATATGACTCACACCATTTCTTTGCAAAAAAACCTCTTTGAAATTATATGTATTTTGCGCAATATGATAGTATCACATACACCATCAATTTCAAGAGGTTTATTTTTATCCTTATTCATTTGTAATACGCAGAGACTTCTAGAAAACTCTTGTTGCCGTCTATGTAGTCTTTATATGCCGTTTCAGCATCTTTTCCATGAAAGATCTTGCATAAGCCGCACATATCACAGTTCGATATGCATGGAAATCTTTCTTTTATATATGCTCTGCGCTCTTCCAAAGTGGAATTTCCTATCTCGGGTACACCTGCCATAACAACAATCTCCTTAGTGTATCTGCCTGTCCTGGCGGTACTTTTCCATGTACTCCATGTTTATCTCACGAATTTCCTTTTTACCATCAATGTAATCCTGATATATGTCCCAGGGACTTCCGCCTCCAAGCCAGCATGAAGAACAGTTCTCACAACCGCCACCGCAGTCAAGAGAGTTCTTCACTATCTGCTCACGTTCTTCTTTAGTTGTATCTTTTATCAGGATAGACTTCATGCCTATTCCTCCCATCCTTTCCAGACATATCATAGCGGAGCCTGGTCATCCTGGCTAATACATGATCGTTATTGTCAGCGATAAGCTCAGCGTACAGAACTCATGTAGCCTACTCAAAAAACATAAGTTGCTATATAATCCACTCCATCCGGAGCATCAATTTCCGGTGTTTCTATGCTCAGCACAGGGGTTCTTCCTTCTGATATCATCTGTGCCTCGAAATTGTAAAGAGCTATCCCGATATCTATCTTCTGAAGATCATAGTCAAAGGTAAGGAAGCCTTTATCATGTTTCTCATAAAAATGTGCCTTCCTTCCATCTATTACGATTCTCCATGGCTGTTTATTAACCGCAGACGGAGCCAGTCTGACAGCTTCGAGATCATCATATAATTCCTGCTCTTTTGCATATCTCTCATCTAATGTCTTACCGAATTCTCCTATAAAGAACAGCTCCTCGAACTTCATCCTTGAATCAGCTTTAACACCCTTGCGCATCAATGTTTCTTTTAAAGGCATTTTCTTTGCCGTAACACCCAATGGGCTTACACAGGGCATGAACTCTCCTTCTTTCAGCATGGATGCCTTTTCAAACTTTTCTCTTGGCATAGTGCCGCCAATCCATACTGTTCCAAGCCCCAGCTCATGTGCTTTCATCAACAGTTTCTGAAAGCTATAACCATACGCTTCATCAGCATGCTCCGACTTACCGACGACCGCGCTGACATAATACTTCTCACCTGTGATCACCGGACTTGATAACGCATTTTCCGATGCATCCAGGAAGATAAATCTAACTTTTACACCATATGGATTTGTGATCTCATCCGCATAGCTCTTTAATTCATCCAGTATCTTAGTATCTATTCCATTACCATCAAAAGACCTTACACTTCTTCTGGTTTTTGCCATATCCAAAAAATTACTCATATTGCCTCCTGTATTATATATTTTGCATAATTAAATTGCCAGCAACGTTTATTGTAATACTTCCGGATAAAAAATCAAGCCCTCGGCAAGAATCTTCCAAAGGCCGCTCCTTAGGACATTTCATGCTTATAGCAGTTCTTTTATCAACTGTCCATTAGATACCGGAGTATCTGTAAGGTCTCTTGGTATAGTCAGCTCAATCGATACATGAGCCCGTTCTTTGTTTCTGCGGCTTCTGTCCACTTTTGTTATCATGGCCCGGGCATCGACCTTGGGATCTTCTAAAAGCGGCAGCACAACATAATACAATTCATCCTCGTCAAAAGAGATACTACCAAGCATCCTGCCTGTTACTATCTCTTCTACAACCGCCCTGTCTTCACGCAGATATATATTAAGTGGCTCACCACAGTTTACTTTTGATTTACGACTGCTGCCCGGCTCATCTTTGATGAAACCGCTAAATGAATATACCTCCCTGTCGCCATCCTCACGGATCTTCCTGCCCATCTTCCGGGCAGCGTCAGCCGGAAGGATGTACTCCTGCATCATGAGATGGAAAACATCCTTTACCTTGCCGGGATCCAAAGTAACATCATAATCCGCCATCACTTCTTTGCACGCCTCAAGGACACTCTTCGCAAAAAGAGAAAATTCCTCCATGTCGGGATCCCAGACAAATCTGCCTCTGGCCATATTTGATGGCGGCAGTGCTTCGTCGTATATCTTGAACCTGAAGAAAATATTCCGCTCTGAAAAAGCTCTTTTGTTCTCAAAAGCATCCCAGGTAAACTCATATGTATCAAAGGACGACTCGCCCTCCGATTCCTGAATTTTCCTGTATGCTTCGATGACCTGCCGGATCTTTTCGTCATCTTCAGGTGCTCTTTTCCTGTCCGGATCAGAGTCCGGGTGATACAATATGAGCAGCTTTCTGTACTTCGCCCTAATCTCCCTATCCGTATTGTCTTTAGATACGCCAAGTATCCTGTATGCTTCCTTTATTGTCAAATTTCAGTTCGTACCTTCCCATTCACTCCTGTACTCATCAGCCTGAACTATTCCTCATCAGGCTTCTGCCCATCATGTGCCTTCCACGCGCACTCTGTCAGAGCCATGTTGGTAAACTCTGCAGTAAAAGAGCTGTCTTCCGGAGAGCATGCATAGATTCCGAATCGTACTTTACCGGCACCTTCATGCATGTGGCAGACTCTCATCTGTTTCCACTTATTCCCGTCATCAGAGCACTCGATGCAGTAGTCGTCTTCTCTGCGGCTCAGTCTGTACCACATGGATTTCACTGACGCCGGAATCTCGGTAGTTGCCCAGTCTGAGTAACCGTGGTTGGTAACAACTGAACCAAGGTGTTGGAACTCCTCGTTTTCATACTCAACAGATCCCTTCAACCAGTTTTCGCTATCCAGGTACATTACAACTCCGCACTGATCAAAGCGGTGATGACTGTCGGAAAAGTCTGTTCTCACCACAAAAGAAAAGAACCTCTCCTCAGTCTCCATCTGAAATACCGGAGCATTATCATTCCTGAAATGGTAGTACGTCCTCTGCCACAAATCTGTATGCGGCAGTGTAGTTACAGTAACCTTATCCTCCGACACCTCGAATTTCTTCGGTTCTCTGAGCCACTCAAATTTCGTCGTATCCATAGTTTTCCTCTCCTTAATCTCCAAAATGCCTGACCTGTTATAAAGCCGCACGCAAACTCAGTTTGACAGCGGATCCAATCCGTAATCAAAGAGCACAATATCAATCTTCATTACATTGTAGTCCCCATGCCTCATATATTGCAGCGTCAACACCATCGCCCACCTTAACGTCCGAATTAGCTGTATTTACGGTGGCATCAGCTTTTACTTTTGTAATATCATCTCTGATAATTTGAAATGGCATAGCGACTCACTCCATCTTCTGAAGTTTTTTCCATACGGTATCTCTTTCATCCCCCACCTTCGCACGTATGATTTTGCTTAGCTCTGCAAATATAGTCCCAGCTGCAATCTCCGCAGATATCACCGCGGATACCCGTATCAATTATCTTATCCTTTACAAGTCCTATGAACCCGGCAAAAGAAATCTCGCTTCCATCAGCTAGTCCGCAGGCCTTCAGCACCTCCTCATCGTACCGCAGCACCTTATCCTGAGAAGTGCATACACCGCATTCATTATTGGGGCAGTTCTCACATACAATATCTGTATCAGCCTTCAACATCACCTTCTGCCCCGGATCCACCTCAAGCTCTTTTATCACCCTTCCCATATGGTCCGTGAAATCAGCACTGTAACCCTTGCCTTCATAGAACTGAAAACACATCCCATGATGGGGTCTTAAACACTTCTTCATCTCTTACTCTCCGACAATCAAAAACTGTGCGCTCAAATGCTGCCGCTTTAAACTAAAACAGTTATATCCATTATATCACAGCTCCGGCTGCCGAATTTCCTTAACACCGTCTCATCTTCCGGCAGTTTTCTTTCCTCCAAAGGAACTCTGTCATGGAGCACTTCACACACGTCATCAAAAAGAACTGTCGAAACAATCGCCTCTCCATCCGCCTTTTTCTGCTTTTCCATCATTAAGTTGAAACCACCGATTGTATCTTCTTCAAGTCCGCCCATAGATCCTGATCTGTCAAGTATGTAAACTATCTCTGTAAGATTCTTATTCATATTCTTTTGCCTCCTTATCATAGCTCCCTGCTTTCTCCTATCTCATGCGGCGATCCTTTCGTATCGTGCCGATGAAAGGACGCTCATCATGAATTTATATGGTTCCAGATTGCCGTCTTTCAGCATTGAAAAGACCTGTGGGCTGCAGCCTGATACCAGCGCCACCCCCTGATCATTCATCCTGACAGGCTGCTGCATGTTGCGGCTGTTTACGTTCCAAAAGATAACCTGAGGAAGCTTGTAGCCATATCTTTCAAATTCTCTTTTAGCATTTTCAAAGTTAGTGACTTTTGCATCGCCAGTACAGCAGTCAAACTCCATGTCAGAAATGATGTAGAGCTTTTCCGGCATATCAGACTGTTTGAGCTTGTTGTTCACAGCAGTCTTAAGTATCAGCATGAATGTCTTTTCAATATTGGTATTGCTGCATTCATTGAAGCTCATGCAAAATCGCACTTTATCAACTATGTCTCTGCCCTTGATCTCTATGAGTCTTGGGTTTGCAGAAAAAGTTATGAAGTGGTTATGGAATGCACCGGTATTTCTTTCTGCAAAGTAAATCCCCAGCGACTGCGCAACTGCTGCAGGGCTTGGCTCGGCATCCCGGTACATTGAGCCTGAACCATCAACCACAACAAGAGAATTGTCAGAGCCTGCATAATTCTCAAGGGCATTCCATGTTGCATCCATGGCACGTCTCTCAGCTTCAGAAAGCTTCCTTCTTCCCAGTACAGGAGCTATAACATCATAAGGTGTAAGTGTACCGGTGTGCATTACATCTGGGTTCTCAGCCGCTTTCCGAATAAAAGACTCGTACCTTGCCTGATCATTTCTGATGAAAGCCTGTCTGTACTTGTAAAGAGCTTTTGAAGGCTGCTTCGCATAGTCAAAAGAGTAGTCTCTCTCACGGAGATTATTCTCTATGATCCTGATCTGCGCTCTGAGAGCTGAGAGTGTTTTACGATACTCTGCATCAGACATCTTCATTGCTCTTGATATCTTTTTTGCATTTCTTACAGCTTCTTTATTGCTTGTATTTACAGACGGAAGCCATTTTGCCAAAAGAGAAACCTTAGCATCTTCTTTATCAGCTTCCAGAGCCGCCATATCTGCTCTGAGCGCTTTATCGAAATATGCCAGTACTTCTTTTTCAACCGGTGTCCCAAGAAGCGCCAAAAGGTCATCGTATCTGCCGTACTCTGCAACGAATCCGATATTCTTTTTAACCGATTCAGGTTCGCATTCAGCGAGGTATTTAAGGATAACCCTGAAAACTCTCCTCTCACCAAGACCACCTCTTATGTCTCTTGCAAAGAAAAGCATCTTCATTGCAAGATCAGCATCCTCTGCATAAGCTCTTGTGAATCTGAATATTATATCCTCATCAGATGCGTGTCTGAGAGCGCCGATTGTCGCAAAGAGATCAAGGCAGTCAGACTTTGTAGAAACGTAAGTTGCTGCGCCGTTCTCTGTATATGTTTTATTCGCTTCTGTCTTCAAAAATTCCAGCATCTTCATTTCCTCTCTTTCACAGCAATGTGCAACCGGGTTATAGTGCCCGGCCCACTCACCCTGCGCATGCAGGGCGCGATTTTCAGTCGCGGACTCATATTAGTTGCTGTATACACCTTAAATAAGCACCAGATACATTCCTTAGCATAAGAGGGATTCGGACCAACAATCCCCGGATTAAATATCCGGCGCTTAACCACTTAGCTATCCTGTGATGATTGCTGTCTGTGTCTTTGTTGTGATTTAATCATAGCTCTTTAAATTGGAGATAAAAAGATGCAGATTGACGCACTACCGCAACCCCAATATAATCGAATATATACATAATATTTCGTTGTTATTAAATTATTTGCAACCCCAATTAAGAGGCTAACATGACAGAGAAATACAAGATTTATCTTTCAGACGATACAAGATCAAGACTTATAAACGATGCTGAACTCTTTGAATTTACCAAGAAGGATGAGTCAATCAACCTCAACTCATTTCTCAAGACGCTGATTGTCAATTACTTCGACCGTTACAGACATGACAGCGAAAACCTGCTTTCAAACATCAAGCAGGATCTCACCGGCACCACATCGATCAGTGATGAGGACGCTGCACTTCTGGCAGCCAAAATAATAAGTACATACATTAAAGCCGACAGCCTGCAGAATAGCAAAAACTCTGCCCTCACTCTTACTGTAAGCGGATCTTCATATGAGATTCTCAGGGTCATAGAGAACAACATGTTAAAAGACACATCTCTTTCACAGTACCTTAAGGACATGTTTAATTCATATCTGTCCATTCCGAGAAGTGAGAGAGAAACTATCATATTCAAAGACACCTATGAAGATATCGCCAAGGCACTTAAAGAGCACAGGATTCTCTCTTTTACCAACACAACCTCCGGTGAAGAAAAAGCTTACCGCGTTGAGCCATATATTATTGCCCCGTCCAAAGAAGAACAGTGCAACTACCTGTTATGCAAGGACAGCTATTCCGGGAAGCCAAGGACCTTCAGGATATCAAGACTTAGAAGCGTCTTTGTAACTCCCGATACCTTTCCTGTGGATACTGACATACAAAAAGAGCTTCAGGAAAAAGCGATCCGAAGCCCTCATTCAGTGTCATTGACAGTTCAGGCAGTTGTTCGCCTGAACAAATATGGAGTTAAAAAGTTTAAATTGGTAACCAAAAACAGACCAGTCGTCTCAAAAATCGAAGGAGACCTGTACTACTTTGACTGGCCCGAGCTTCAGCTTGAAGAATACTTCAAGCGTTTTGGCCAAGATGCAATTGTTATCGAACCGGCGTCTCTCAAGGAGAAGATCAGGAAGTTCTATTACTATGGGCTGCAAGAGTATAGCAGGTAAAACATGGTCCTTTTCTCTTTCCCGAAACCTTTAAGCCGCATCTGTCACAGGCTCTATTACTGGTTCCTCAGATACTTTGTTATTAAGTTCCTTCAACGTCATGGCCGACATGATCACTACAGCGATCAGTGTTCCAATGTCTGCAATGGGTGCAGAATATAATGCCCCTTCTACGCCAAAGAACATTGGAAGGACTATTGCAATGGGAACACTGAGGATAAATTCTCTAAGGAGTGATAACCCCATTGCCATAGAAGGTTTACCAAGTGCCTGCAGGAAAACGCTTACCGACTTCTGGATACATGTGAAGATTATCATCGACAGAAATATCCTGAATGCCTTAACAGCAAACTCGTTGTATAGTCCGTCTTCGCTTCCAAATATCGCTGTTATCTGAAGAGGGAACGCCTCAAAGAGGATAAGGGCGACAGCTCCTACTATTGCCTCTGCTTTTACTATTGTGATAAATAGCTCTTTTACCCTCTTATACTCTCCTGCTCCATAGTTATATCCTATAACCGGCTGTGATCCTGCTGCTATTCCAATGCATACGGAGATTACTATCTGGAATACTTTCATGACTATTCCAACAACGGTAAGAGGAATATCTGCACCATATTTGCTTCTTGCACCGTAGGTGACGAGAACATTGTTCATTACACCCATGATAACCACAATCGAAATCTGGGTAAGAAAGCTGCTGATTCCCAGGGGAATGAATTTTGAAATAATACTTCTGTCAGGGATAAAGCTCCTTTTATCCAGCTTCACCGACTTTGCCCCAGTAAGATAAACCAGACCACAAACTGCAGTCTCTATCTGGCCTGTTATCGTTGCAAGGGCGGCTCCCATCATACCCCAGTCGAGAACAAATATGGCAATGGGATCAAGGATTACATTAAGAAGACATCCGATCAGCGTTGTGATCATGGCAAACTTTGGACTTCCGTCCGCCCTGATTATTGAATTAAGACCGTTCCCCACTACAAAGAAAGGAATTCCGATAATTATGAAATTGAAATACTCGTCGGCAAGTGCAAAATTGTTTTCTGTTGCGCCAAATGCTACAAGAATCTGATTCTTGAACACTGCAAAGACAGCAGTCATCACTATGCCTGTAAGTACAAGCAAAGTCACAGCATTGCCAACACTTTTATTTGAACTCTCAACATCTTTTTTGCCCTGGCAGAGGCTAAGGAATGCAGCGCACCCATCACCAATCATAAGCGCAATAGCAAGTGATATTACCGTTATCGGGAATACTACGTTTGTAGCTCCATTACCAAGATACCCCACTCCTCTCCCGATAAAGATCTGGTCCACTATATTGTAGAGCGCAGATACGAGTAATGACATGATACATGGAATTGAAAATTTAAGCAGTAGTTTTCCTATCTTCTCTTCTGCAAGATATCTGTTTGTGTTCTGATGCATTGTTTTACCTCCAAAAAAAGAACGCATGCAAAGGTCTTCACTTCACACGCGTCCAGTTACAACCTGATTGCCGGAGCACCGCCGGCAACCAATATTCTATTTGCTTTAGCTCAGTTTTATATTTTACTCATTTTCGGATTTGAAGTAATAGGCAACAATCACAATTAATCGTGAAGATTTTCAAAATCCATGCGCATTATTCTCTGCCATTACTATTGGATTAGTGATACTACCAAAGTAAATAGCCATCCCAAACAATACTATTTTCATATCCCCAAGCTTTATTTTGTTTCATTTCATTATACATATCAGTCCAGCCACGTTCAGTATGTATCTTTTCATTATCTGAGTTGGCTCCTTCTGATGGTTTAATATATAAGACATTTTCGTCTGCGTCATAAGATGTTCCTGGTACACCAGTTACTTCATCACCAACAACATATGTGGTTTCATCATCAGGGTTGGTAGCTATTATCGGACTTCCTGTCTCATAAGAAGGTCTGTAATCTGAGGCAACGCACCTATCGGACCAGTATTCAGGTCAAAAAGAGCAAAAAAACACCCTGCCACGGTCAAGTGTCTTGAATCGACACTTGAACACATGACAGGGAAAATTCTACTTCAACAGCTTTTTTGCCTTGGTGCACCACTTAAGGTACGCCTCATAGGTATCAATTCCAAATGTCACGGTCAGATAATAAAAAACATGATCTTCTTCATCAAGTACTTTTTCCAGATTTTCCTTGTACATATTAAGAACTGCAAGATTACGTTTAACGTCTTCTTCAAATATTTCGATGTTCCTGATCGTGACACTTCTCTCCGCTTCTCCGCCAAAATACAGCTTAAGCAGAGTTTCATATTTAAGCTCATTGGAAGCCTGTGATTCCTCCAGCC
>CAMNEA010000003.1 GCA_946536145.1 uncultured Butyrivibrio sp. | reverse complement strand
CGCATTAGGATGGCTTGTTTGCGGCATTTTTGAATCTTTGATTCAAAAATGTATGAAAAAATAGAAAAATACATGTTTTTATACGATTTTTTCTCGGCGCGTGTAGTTTATAAGCTCTATAGTACATGCCCAAAACATTTATTTCAAAAAGCATGTTTACAAAAGCATGCCAGGGAGAAAAAAGAAAATAAACATGTTTAGCGAGTGCTTATTCATACATGTTTTCAGTCAGTTATCGCCTGTGGCATGTTTGATGCTCATATCATGTTCCACGAAACCCGCAGCCTGCGGGTCTCTGCAATATCATTCAAGAATCCTGCCTTTGGCAGGACACGCTCCTAGCTTTGCGAGGATCTGGTCCACTACGATTATTGAATTTCTGAGGAAATTCAATAATCTATAGTTTACTGAAATCAAAGATTATGAGATTATATACAAATATGAAAGGCGAATGGTTGTAGTTATGAATGCGCCTATTATAAATCTTACTGATGGGGGATCAGAGTAATGAAAAGAATTACAAGACTTATTTCAGTATTGGCAGCACTATTTATTGTTTTTTCCATGTCCGTTGACGCACAGGCAAGTGTCCGGATACGGACCTACACGCAGCAGGTAGGATTTACCGGCACGATGAACGAGCCGTCTCACTACGCCCGTCTCTATACTGCATTTCCTACCACGCTCAAAAAGAACCTCACGCCGAATGTCGCAGACGTAAAGATTCTCAACAAAAGTATAAAGGGACGTCCCAAGTATATAATCACCTTCAGATTTAAGAAAAAGCTCCCTGCCCACATACGTGTATCTGAGAAGATCAACGGTACCAAGCACACCACGGATATCGTTATGAAGCCAAAAGCATACACGAGTCCTGTCAGCAGCATAAAGATAAACGGCAGGCAATATTTCAAGGGAAACGCCTGGATACATGAATCCGGTGAAGCACTAAGCGGTAAGATAAGCATCACCACAAAGAAAAACTGGCGGGTAACAGACTTATATAAGTTTAAGGACAGGGACTGGAATCACGATCCCACTCTGAAACCTTTTAAAAACGGTGGGAAGATCAGCGTAAAAAAAGGCGAGAGGCTTGTTATTAAATACAGAAATACCAAAACGGGCGATGCCTTTTTGATGTTCTACGACTGTGGCTTTACCCACACTCCGAAAAAGAGTTGACATATTAAAAAAAACTTTATCAATTGAGGCGGCCTTTCGGTCGCCTCTATCAATATAAATCTTAACAGGTCAATATTACTCTGACTTTCATTTAAAGACCGTTTCCTGTGCATGCGTATTGCCTAGCAGTGCCGTGGCAATTCTTTTAGCACCTCTTCCGTCTGTGATACCTGATAGTGCTCTTTTCATGGTATCAAGAATTGTACTGTCTGAATCGATATCTCTTATTTTATCACAGACATTTGAGATCACCATCTGCCTTTCCCTATCTTTTCCGGATGATACATCTCCCGCAAAGACCATTCCGCCGCACCTTTGCCAGAACTTAACATTATATTTCTGATTATCCGCAACCTGATAGAAAATAACAGGCAGCAGGATGGCTGCACACTCAGTCAGCATTGTACCCGCTGCCGCAATGGCAAGATCGCAGGAGCGCATCAGCTCCGCCATGTTTTTTACTTTTTCGTGAATGTAAACGCGGGAGTGTTTATCGGCGAAGGTCCTTATTTCATCCGCATTTCTGACAAGGCTTCCAATGACAACGTGAACAGTTACAGCGCTTTTAGTATCTGTAACAATTCCCCTCTTTTCCAGTTCATCAAGGACGCCAATAAGCATGCCATGCATGTCAGCACCTCCTGCCGTAAGGAGTATATTAAGATTGTGAGAAGCACCACCCCTGCTCTCTTTTTCCCGGGAACCGGATACAGCTTCGTATGAGCCGCTGTCTTTACTTACTTGCTCCCTTGATAACGCCGCACCATAGAACTGCTCCCGAAGCGGCGCATACATTAGGCCAAGCAGCATCTTTACAGGATTCCCCTCCCTGTTTTTAACACCCTCATATAGTTTCTCATAGCCTATCATGTCGTAGTAGCCGCTGTAATTGATAAGTACATCCACAGGGTATGCCTCTTCGCCAAGGTCATCCATATATGCAACTTCGCAGACCTTTGACAGCTCCCTGAAATAATTCTTAGTGACCTTATATGAATCCACAAGAAGAGTCTTGATCCTCCTCTCAGAAAGCTCTTTTTTCAAAAGAGGGATCTCTCCTTCCAGATCCTGCCAGTCAGATCCAAGAACCACGATCTCCATATTGCTTATATCGGCGCCAAATTCATTGACAAGCGACAGAGATTCATTATCCGCAACAAAGAAAGTGACACTTTTTCCAAGTGCCACTATCTGCCTTGCGATCGTGATGCATCTCATCACGTGACCGCTCGCTATTATACTGTTTGCATCTGCACGTATACCTGTCATACCGCTTAACTATTACCTCTTATCCTTGTCAATAAACTCCAGAATAACGACCGATGCTATCACATAGACACAGGTCCACATAAGCAGCCAGAGCCAGCAGCTATAGACAATATCGTCGTCAAAATTATACTCCGGTTTCTGATTATGCTGCGCGGACTGCATGAGAAACTGCTCCTTCATGTTGTTCTCTTCGAGGTAAACGAAGGCCTCTTCGATTGGCTTTTCGCCCTCGACCTCCACGTTCTTCATCTTGAGGGCATTGTTCCAGATGCTCACCATGGGAAGCGAATTGTAGTCGCCGACTGAGCACAACGCTGTGAGTCCCCACTTTGTCGCAGTCATATTAGTAAATGGCTGTGCCTCCTTGGGAAGCGAGAAGAATCCGCCCGAAAACAACAGCTGCACAATAAGAAGAAACGGCATTATCGTCATCGCAGCCGTAGTTGTCTTTGAAAATGAAGAGATCAAAAGCGCAAGCATATCAGCACAGTAAGTGATAAGGAATAATGTGACAGCAAAATCTGCCAGCTTCCAGGGTATTACGAGCGGCTTTGACGGCAGTGTGACATTCATTGCCTGGCACACCACTATCATGATCACCACCTGAAGAGCGCATAGCATCGCCTGGTAGATCATGTGTGCCGCAAGATACGACGTAATATGAAGACCTGATCTGTGCTCCCTCTTTACTATAGCTCTCTCTCGGCAGATGACCTGGATTGAATTAAAGAACCCGTTCCAGATACATACACAGGAAAGGGCAAAGCACCCCATCTGAGTTCCTTCCATGGTCTTGTACATGTTTGATCCGACCGCCACGCACACAAGTCCCGCGATCACCGCTGACATGGGAAGCACCTTCCAGTCGCTCTGAAACAAGAACATGCGAAATAGTTTGCCGAGATATATTATGGCCTGTGAAAATCGGCCCCTATGCATTTTCTGAGTCTTTTCCATGCCGTCAGCCCACCTTTCCATTTATGCGATCAGCGTACTTGCCAACAAATTCATCGGCTTTTCCTTCACCGCCCTCGTCCTTCTGATTGACGGAGAGAAGGATCTCCTCCATAGACTTCTTGCCAAAGAAATCGTAGGCCTCACTCACAGGTCCGTAGTAGGCAAGACGCCCTGTCCTTGTTGAATCCTTTGCCAGGACAATAACGTCATCAAAAAGATCTATTACCCTGTCCGGAGTATGTGTTATAACGACCACGATCTTGCCTTCGTCCGCGATCGCCCGCAGCTTCTCAAAGAGTCCTCTGGCAACAACTCCGTCGAGTCCCGAGTCCGGTTCGTCAAGGATAAATAGTGTGGGATCCGAAATGAACTCCATCGCGATTGAAAGCCTCTTTCTCTGGCCTCCCGAGAGCTTCTCAACCAGATTGTTCTTAACAGCGGCAAGTCCGAACTGGTCAAGGACCTCATCAATCCTCTTCTTCCTCTCAATAAAGGAGACGCTGGAAGGAAGCCGCAGTGTAGCGGCATCGGAGAGCGTGAGCATAACAGTGTCATTGCCCCTCATCAGGTCCTGCTGAGGCACAAAACCTATGTCATACATCATCTGGCCGTATTCCTCATATACATCGCGTGTGCCAAGCTCAATTTTGGCATCTGCTTTCTCATATCCCGTAACCGCGTTCACAAAGGTTGTCTTGCCTGCGCCTGATCCACCGAGCAGCAGCACCATGTGCCCTTTGGGTATGCTCAGGTGTATGTCCTTTAAAAGAGTCTTTCTCCTGAAGAACTCGACTGCCGTCCTCTTGTCAATATTGACAGTAAGCCCGTCCTCCATTGTATCCACAACAGCACCGGTCTCCCTTGCGCCGCCCTGGTCCGAAAAGTTCTGTACTTTTTTGTTTGGCATAAATTTATCCGAAAATCCCCAGAGGATGCATACAGGACCTTCGATGAACAGAAATCCAAGGAGCCACAGCTTCTTTTTTTCAAAGACCTTTATCAGTCCGAGATAAACCCTTATATGCAGCATCAGACGCGCGATCTGAAGAGCAATGTACGGGATCATCACAATAATAAGCAGCTTATTATTGTATTGCAAAAACTGCATCGGAAAATATACCACAGCCAGAAACGCTGCAAGTACCGCCAGCTCTTTGCCGTCGTCTTCCCTGTCTGCGCAGCGCCCTATCTGGTAATCCCTGACAAAGGGTATCAGTGCATATATCTGTTTAACGCCGCATTTCTCAAAAATCTTATAGTAGCCTGCCGAAGTCAAAAAGAATGTCAGCAGATCAATTAAGTATGACCCGCCCCGAGCCATATCAGATAAAGTATTCATCCTGCACCTTCCTTTCAAGTTGTGTTTTTGCAGTTGCCTGCATATAACGTTAAACCTCTATGCCAAAAGATCAAAACTTAAGGGGGTTCCCTTTTCCAGATCCTTTGCGGCAACTCTTCCGAGCACCTCTTCGTAGTGTTTGGTATGCATCCCGTTTCCCGGCCGTATCGATCTTACATTTTCTTCGGTTATTGTCTCGCCCTTCTTTATGTCTTTTACCACAAATAATGATCTCGAGAGCTTTCTCTCAGCTACCTGTTTATCAGTCAGATGATACTCATAACTGCCAAGAGCCTCTTCCATGATGCGCACGTTTCTGACCATCTCCGCAAATTCAGATGGCTCCATGGAAAATGCGTCGTCAACTCCTCCCGCGCTGCGATCGAGTGTAAGGTGCTTCTCGATCATACTCACTCCAAAGGGTATGCTTCCCGTCGGTATGACGCTTCCCGGAGTGTGATCCGAAAGTCCCACGAGGCAGTCGTATTTATCGGAAAGTCCCTTAATCATACGAAGGTTCACAAGATTGTAGGGCGTTGGGTATGCGCTCACGCACTTAAGAAGTATCACATCCTCATTGCCCTCCTGTCTGCAGGTATCAAGGGCGAGGTCGATGTCCTCCTCGTAAGCTATGCCTGTGGCAAATATGATCGGTTTGTGCAGCCTTGCTATCTTCCTGATAAGAGGAATGTCATTGATCTCAAAGCTCGCAATCTTGTATGCCGGGACATTCAGATTTTCAAGGTAGTCAACAGCCGTCGGGTCAAAGGGCGATGAGAAAGCTTCCATTCCAAGCTTTTTGGCCTCATTCATAAGGCCTTCGTGCCACTCCCAGGGAGTGTAGGCCTCCTCGTAGAGATCGTGAAGAGTCCTCCCGGCCCAGAGCCCGTCCCCCGGTGTCATGAACCAGGGCTTGTCACAGTCTATGGTTATGGTATCGGCAGTGTAGGTCTGAAGCTTTATCGCATCGGCTCCTGCCTCTTTGGCCGCGTGGATTATCCCTATAGCCCTATTATAGTCCCCGTTGTGATTGCCGGAGAGCTCAGCCACGATAAAGCAGGGCTCTCCCTCTCCTACAGTTCTCTTTCCTATCTTTAATGTCTTACTGAACATATCTTTCTCCTGTTGGCGGTCTCATTTTACTTTAGCTTTTGTAGATAAGCCTGCCTTTTTCAGCATTTTTTTATAATTCGAAGTGCAGTCATCAGGTACGTCGACAGAAGCTTTTTTATATGTTCCCGAAAGCGCTTTTGCGCTGATCTTTGTGATAACTCCCGACTTCACTTTTATTGTTGTCAGATTTTTGCATTTATAAAACGCCTTTGATCCGATACCTGTTACTGCACTGCCTATTGTAACCTGCTTAAGCGAAGTATTGCCTGATGCAGCGCCGGCTCCGATGCTTCTTACCCAGTACTTTATGCCCTTGTATGTCACCATTGCCGGTATATCAGCCCGGCTGCCTTTTATTTTGACAACCGCAACGCTCGGCATTGAAGTGTTTGTCACCTTATAGGTTATTCCGCTGATGCTAAACTGCTTACCTTTTTTCGCAACTTTGGGCAGCTTTTTAAGCGTCTTATTTACCGGATAAGAATGAATAAGGTATCCATACGGGGTGCTGCCATATTCTCCGTTGTCATAAATCCGAAGACTTGTGCCATTCTCAAAGTAAAATATGTATGCATACTTTGGCATCACGATAGTATCTATTGCACCACAACCCTCCGATACAAAGACACGCAGTCTGCTCATATCCATGCCTTTCATATTTATCGACTGCAGCTTTGGGCAATTCCTCGCGATGAAAAGAGTTTCCGATCTGTCCATCACACAGCCTCTAAGGTCAATGCTTCGTAGCGTCTGACTTCCGGAAGCAAGAAAAGCATTCCACTGCGTTTCAATGATAACGCCCTTCGTAAAGCTGAGCTTTTGAACTTTAGTATCCGCGCCGATAAAACCTGAGGTTACCACAACCCTGTATTTCTTTTCCTGGTAAATCGCAGTTGATGGCACTGTGAGGCTGCTCGCATCACCATGGTACCGGTCAAGATACAGCAGATCCTCCCTGTAGTACTGTCTGATGTAAAAATCATAATCGTTTAGCCATTCTGAGTCACTCTCCCCCGCCGCATCTATAGGATCCACCGGCTCCTGATATACATCCTGCTCAGTGCTTTTGACAATTATCACACATGAGTCACAGATTTTGCCTTCACTTACGGTGATCAGACATGCTCCGGGATTTTTGGCTGTAACTTTTCCATTATTTACTGTTGCCACAGAAGGGTTATCGCTTTTCCACACCGGATTATTTATGTCGATCGTGTCAGTTTCCAGTTCTATACTCTCCCCCACCATTAAGGTTTTAGAGTCGCTGCCTTTAATTTCTAACTTTGGCGCTGTCATTTTCACGGCTTTTTTTACAGATATGTAATCCGCCGCGTGAACTTTTGACTTGTCAAAATACTTATCCGTGCTGCTTTGTTCATCTCCCAGATTATATCGGAGCGAGTTTCCCACCATTTTCAGATGAGATATGACTCCGAGTTTTCTCTCCTGCTCACTCAGTACATATATCCTCCTAAAAACAGACGTGCCATATTTGTGATAATAAATCGCATCTCCTGTACCGACAAAGACATTTTTGCCGGCCCCGGTAAGTGTTATCTTATCACCATAATAAACATTGCCTGATTCTTTTCTGCCTGATTCCTTCTCAAGGTTTTTAACCTTCCTTGACTTTTTAGATCTGCAGTCATATGTATAGAGATTACAGCTGTCGGTATCATAATAAGCTATTCCGTCGGAAAGCAGGGTCACAGGAATATTCAGTGCACTTACCCATCCCATCTTTTCATAGGTAGTATCCGTACATTTTATGCGCTCTCCATTGGGCCCAATTGAATCAAACTTACCATGATGGTTAGTCTTGCGCATTCCGGCTTCGCTTCGAAGGAAATTTTCATGCTTGCAAAACTGAGGATTTGTAGGGCCAATCGGGTCATCGAAGGTACAGTCAATATAATACCACTTGCCATTTAACTTAACAGCGTTCCAAGCGTGACTCATAGTATCACTGCCAACGATTACTGCAGGAATCCCCGCCCTGTTCGAAAGATCCTTGAACGCAGCGGCATATCCCGAACAAACCGCCTTGTGACGTAATATAGCGTCATATGCAAAATGTCCGCCGCCATATTCAGTATGCGTTACAATATAATCGTGAATATAAAAGAGCTTCTCCACCTTTTTCCAGTTTTTGTTCATCCCGGAAAGGATCTTCTTTACTTCAGCTTCATACCTTTCCTGCTCGGTCGCCGCAAAAGTCTTTACCGGCATTGCCGCAAATATGAGGACCATCATTATTATTGCGGCGGCAAACAGCCCCCTCTTACTCGTCCTATTTTCAGCCTTTTGTTCACTGATACACATTTTTATCCTCCCAAAACTCTCCATTACCTTGTCAGTGTCTTGATATAGCAGATCACGTCACCTGCCGTAAATTCAGTATAGTCATTGTCCTTAAAACACTTCCTCGATCCCTCATTGCCGGGAAGTGTAAATCCAACAAGAACCTTTACATCCGAAGGGGCGCTCTGTTCCATGAGCCTTAGGATCTCTTTTCCAAGACCCTTCCCCCTCTGGTCAGGCGCTATCATGTAGCTTATCTCCGCAGTATCGCCCTGTATATCGAGCCTTATGTGCCCCGCCTTCTCTTCACCGTCCATAAGGATGAGCATAACGCAGTTTTCATCTGACATCTTTTTCTTGTACCATTCAAGGTGCTGCGGGATATTTATCTTTTCTTTGTTAAAAGAGCCTTCCCTGCTCTTTTCATCGTTGCGCCACTTGAGGATATCCAGCGCATCCTCCATCGTGGCCTTTCGCATATTTATTTCCATACCTGATCTCCATATGTCTCTTCTTACTTTTTATTCAGGTTCTCTGTCTTTCTGTGTATATCCGGATTTTCATATTTATCCAGAAAGTCAAGGCCGAGATAGACAATCTCTTTTGCAAAATAGGTGTTGTCCATCTGGGTTATGACAGATATTACCTTGTCGACGCAAAAGCCCTCAATATCGCCAAGGACCTCCATGGGGAACTTGTCCCTTATAACCGCCACGTCAGGGAACTCCTTCTCGTAGTCTAGAATGTCCCTCGGGTGTGGTTTAATGATGATGCGGTTGTCACCCCTGTACATATCTATTATGTCTCCAAAGAGCTTTTTGCGGACATCCATCTCGCAGAGCGGCTCTGTAAGGATCATGACCTGAGGTTTTGGTCCATCTGCGTCGCTTGCAGGGTCATCACTTCCAAGGAGCTGTGCTATGACATTCTCCTTGTTTTCAAGGAATATGTCAACAAGATGCGCATGATCTTCCGGGCTCAGCTTGTCATTAAGTTCCTTCCTTGGCACCTCAACAGTGTTTTTCGGCGGCATATGGTTGGCGCTTATGTCGTTGACCTCATAGTCGATGCAGTACCTGCTGTATCCGCTCTCTATGAATATCAGCCCCATTTTGGCCATGAGCTTTTTGAGGGGCCAGGCGCCGCGGTTGGCGTTTCGTGCCTGATCATCGAGCTTGCCTGAGTTGAGGCCGTCTTCAACAGCATGGTAATATATCTTTTTATAATTGAGGTAATATCCGATCGGGTCGGAGTCGCAGAACACATAGACGTCCCTGTAGGATGCAAGGTCCGTCGGGATATAGTCCTCCTGAAGCTGCCCAAGGAGCCTTGTGTAGGTTATGCGCTGAAGGAGATTAAGCACAATATTGCCTCTGTCCCTGTGATAGTTCATGACTTCCCCGGAGGTGATATCCTGCTGCTCATGATATGTAAATACACGGTCAAAAATACCGCTCCTTATAAGCCTCTCTGAAAGGCTCCCGAAGTCATTGCTCATGGTACTGAGTATAATGTCTGCCTTCCCTTTATCTGTGTGCCTTTTGACCAGCTCTTTTACCGCTGCGATGTAGGCATGATAGTAGGTGTGGCATATATAAACTCTGTCTTTTTCATAGTCTCTTCTGATTTTCATGCCGTAATTATACCATAGAAGTGACTGTAAAGTTGTAGTATACTAGCGTTAGCCAGTTATATTAGGAGGAAAAAAAATGAAGATGAGATACTGTAAGCGCTGCCTTCAGCCTGATACAAGGCCGGGCATCGTATTTGATGATGAACAGATATGCTTTGCCTGCCGCTACGAGGAGTCCAAGAAGACGATAGACTGGGCCGCCCGTGAGGCAGAGCTTAAGTCTTTTGCTGACGAGGCAAAAGAAGAAGCCAAAAAAAGGGGCAACACCTACGACTGCATAATCGGTGTATCGGGCGGCAAGGACTCTACCTTCCAGGCCGTTTATGCCAAGGAGAAGCTTGGGCTCAATCCCCTTCTCATAAACTGCATGCCCGATGAGATCACTGAGATCGGACGCAAAAATATCGAGAACCTGAACAGCCTTGGCTTTGACATCATATCAATAAGGCCAAACCCTGTTGTCGCCAAGAAGCTTGCAAGGAAGTCCTTCTTTGAGAGGGGCAACATCATAGCAGCCTCCGAGTACTGCCTGTGGGCATCGTCCTACATCATGGCTGTCAAGTTCAACATCCCTCTCATAATCCAGGGCGAGAACGCAGCCCTTACACTCGGCACAGCCAAAAACCAGGAAACAACCGGCAACGCCTTTTCCGTAATGCAGCTTGAGACCATAAGAGGCGCCAGCGTAGAGAGCTTCGTTGACCTGTCCAACAACATCACGGAGAAAGATCTTTTCCTTTATAAGATCCCTACCGTTGAAGAGATGCAGGCAAAGGGCATAAGGGCAATCTTCCTTCAGTACTATGCAAAAGAGTGGTCACAGGTATACAACGCTGACTTTGCCATAGCAAGGGGACTCACCGGCAGGAGCGATGACCTCCACGACCTTGGAAGGTACAGAAGGTACACCGCCCTTGACTGCGACCTTCAGATCCCCAACCAGATGATCAAGTACCTCAAGTTCGGCTTTGGCTACGCCACAGATGAGATCTGCTACGACATAAGAGAGGGCAGGTTTGGCCGCGAGGAGGGCAAGTGGTACGTTAAAGAATACGACGGCCTGTGCGGAGAGCAGTACATCGAGAAGGCCTGCAAATATCTGTCCATCACCAAGGAAGAGTTCTGGGAGGTTGTTGACAGATATGTCAACACAGATCTGTTTGAAAAGGTAGACGGAAAGTGGACTCCTAAGTTCACAGTTGGTGAGGACTATGAATCATAAACCTTTGAAAAACTGGTATAAGTATTTTGTCGGGGCACTGCTGCTGTTACAGGCAGCAGTGTTCCTTGTGTATCGCGGAAACAGCTACTTCCAGATCCACGACAATCTTGACCTCTTTATGGGGCACTACGAGATGCTCAAAAAGGGAGGTCTGTGGTTTGCCCACGGCGTGAACGCTCCGATCCTTCACGGAGTTCCAAGGGATCTTTTCGGTTCAGAGTTTAATCTCTACAATCTCTTTTACATCCTGCTGCCCTCTTACTGGGCATACCTTGCAGGGTACGCCGCAAAGATCGCCATCGGGATTTTCTCCTTTGTAATCCTTGCAAAGGATGTCTTTAAAGAGCGCTATGAAACATACAAGCCGCTGGTCATTATGGTTGCCACGGCCTTCGGGCTAATCCCGGTATTTCCGACCTACGGGATTGCCTTTACTTCTGTCCCGCTTATAATCTTTATTTTGCGAAGGCTCTATTTTGCCGGCAGCTTCAAGGAGAGGCTCCCCTGGTATCTGGCAGTTTTCTTTTACCCGCTCCTGTCGTATTTTTCATACCACGGCTTCTTTATCCTGTGCTACATGGTATGTGCGGTGATAATCCTGTGGATAAGGGATAAAAAGTTCCCACTTAGCACCTTTACGTCAATAGTTATCCTGTCTGCAGGATACATTATCTTTGAGTACAGACTGTTCGGCGCGATGCTCGGAAGTGACACCGTCACCATAAGGACCACAATGGACCACGGCAATCTCACCTTTGCCCAGGCCATGAAGACGGCCTTAGATGAGTTTGTAAATGCATCCTTCCACTCGGAGGACTCCCACACCTACATAGTCCTTGGTGTTGTGCTCACAGGTCTCGTCCTTATAAATGCGGGTCTGATTAAAAAAGGCGAAGCAGGGAGGTTGCTGACAGAGCCTGTGAACCTCATCATGCTCTTTATCATCTTCAACGTCCTGATCTTCGGGCTCTACCAGTTCGCTCCCTTCAGACACCTTTTCGAGATGCTGGTTCCGCCTCTCACAGGCTTTGAGTTTGCAAGAACGGCCTACTTCAACACATTCCTCTGGTACGCAGAGCTCCTCCTTGTTCTTATAAGGCTCTATGACCTTGGAAAAAACAGTTACAGGCTCCTTGCCAATATGGTTGCAGCACTTGCCGTCCTCGTCGTAATGTTTGTCCCTCAGGTCTACAACGACTTCTATTACACCTGTTACAACCAGGCGTACAAGGTCATAAAGCAGAAAGAGACCAGCACAGTGAACTACAATGAGTTCTACTCAGCTGATCTCTTTAAAAAGATCAAAAGTGATATAGGATATAATGGCGAGTGGTCTGCAAGCTACGGCTTCCACCCGGCGATATTAAACTACAACGGCATCGCCTCCGTGGACGGGTACCTTGGGATGTACGCCCAGGAGTACAAGGACAAGTGGACCAGGGTCATAGAGCCGGCATTTGAGGGCTCCCCATCCATTTCCGCCTACTTCCTTGGCTGGGGCGCAAGAGTAAACCTCATATCCGCATCAGACGAGAACACCTACGCTCCCCTTCGCGTCATGGATCCGCAGGACAAGCGCCTTGTCGCCAACATGGACGAACTGAAGAGCCTTGACTGCAGGTTTATCTTCTCAAGGATCGACATATCGAACGCCTCAGAAATAGGCCTTGAACTTATTGGTACTTACACCGATCCTTCAAGCCCTTACACGATCTATGTATACGAGCTTAGATAAGCTTCATGTCAAAAGTCCGGCCTGCCTAGTTCGTATCAGTCTGGTTGAGCCATCTGCGCTCATAGAAGAGCCAGCTCTTGTAGGGCAGGACTCTTATGCCGACGCGGTCTGCCTGCATCAGGAAATATATGAAGTTCACGATGCAGAAGATTATGACCGCCCAGGTTATAATCTTCTTTTTCCTGCCATCCCGGATACTGCAGATGATATTGGTAAAAAGAAGTATCTGGGAAGTTGTAAGGTAGTACGCAAATCTTGTGACCAGAGGCATCCAGTAGCAGCTAAGGTAGAGGGCAACCGCCATTACATTCATATTAAGATACATGCGATTGTCGCGCCTTTCTTCAACCGCCTCTTTATAACAGATAATGCTCAGCGCTATCACGAAGATGCAGCCAAATATCGGGGCTGCATTTTCTATTATGGTGTGGCTCTGCTCGATGTAGACGGTATCATTATAGGTGGGATAAAGCCTAAGCGCTATCTTCATTATCTGCTCATGGAGTAAAGCTGCCACGACTCCAAGTGCTCCAAGGGCCACAAGATACCATCTGTTCCACTTTATCCTCGCAATAAAATACATCGGAATCACTATCAGCACGCTCTTATGGAACAGGGCTGCAAAGAATATCAGGGAAAAGAACTTTATCATCCCCTGCGGGGTGATATCCATAAGATACCTAAGCGCAAAAGTCGCGATAGCCAGAACAAAATAATACCTCATCGTATTAAAGCTCTTTAAATAAAAGCCCATCGTCATAAAAATAAAGAAAGAAATCGCAAAGCTGTCTGACTGCTCCAACAAAACTTTCAGGAAGATTGCTACTATCGCAGCGCCAAAGACCGCAAACATGAGTATGTAGTCCTCTTTGCCCGACAGGGTATAGAGTATCCTTACTACCAGGTTAAACCCGGGCTCAGTTACAACATAGCCCCGCTGGAAAATCTCATGGCTCGTCACAACATATGCGCCGTAGTCGTTGCCCACCTCTATGCGAAAGGCCGCAAGAGCTGTGAGCACAACAAAGATAGCTGCGACCATAACAAAATTCACGGCATCTCTTCTCGTGCACAGCCCATAATAAACTCTTTTGCAGGAATATCCGCTACCTTTGTCAGCCTCAGAAAAAGCCCTGTCATATTCAGATCGTCCGGCCGTCCTGACCCGGCACGCCAGCAGTATGGTAAGTACGGCCACAAATGTATACAGCAGCATTACTCCACTACCCCCGCAATATTGATGTCCTGCTTCTTAAGAGTATAGACGACCTTGTCCATGTCATCTGTCCTGTCTTTACCGGCTGAGAGCCTTATTATCACTCCGTCGGATTTCCTCATCCTCTCAAATTCGTCGATGTCATACTTAAATTCTGAAGCCGCAAGCTCAATATAGCTGCCATCTGCTCTCAGAAGATATGATCTGTTTGCGTTATACTCGTCGGTATCTCTTTTCCCGAGGTAGGGCACGTCAGGATATCTCATGATCCAGTCCCTCTCGGTGTAGATCGCATCGTCAAATATGCCATAGAGCAGAATAGCAAAAAGACTTACAAGAAGTCCTATAAAACCTCCAAGAAACGCCGCATTCCCCTCCCTGGTATATGCATCGTAAACTTCAATCTGCGAGTCGGTCCACGGCTCTATCCTTGTGAGCATCTCGATCCTGTCCGCAAAGGAGGGAAGTGCGATCCTATACGCGTCAGCTATCTTCTGGATCAGCTCCTTGTCAGTACCCGTAACCACCACGGTGAGTATGCGGTAGTCTCCAAGTATCTCCCCGGTCACGCTGTCAATTATCTGCTGCTTTTCTACTCCCTGAAGGTTCTCCAGCGCCACGTTCACAATAGGGTCATCCCTCAGGATTCCGTCCCAGGTGTAGGCGTTGTAAAAATCCACGCCCTCGGGGAAGTCCTTATAATTAAAAATAATGTAGTAGTCATTCCTTATGCGGTAGACCGTATTGCCACTCTTTATCGCACTGTAGAGCGTATATAAGGCAAAGCCCAAAACCGCACCTATCAAAGCGGCAGCGGCTACCATCCATAATCTCTTTTTAAACTGCCGAAAGACCCTCTTCAGATCAACGGCTCTAAGTTCATAATCTCTCACTAGTTTTCTCCCCATATCTTAATGTGCCCTAAGTGTCTTTCAGGGCACCATGTTTTACTGATAAGCTGCGCTTTCTTTTAAATTATAAGGACAGGAATATTCTGTTTCAAGTGCAAGCGGGTGAACAGTATCGAAAAAGCAACATTTGAAAAGAAATAGTTATAAAATGATAGGAATTGTTTCCTCTTTAGCATTATAATATTTTCCAGCAAAAAATTTATCGAAAGGAGAAGGCTATGAAAATATATAGTGTAAACGACCCTGAGTTCAACGACTACGGCAGGGTCATCGAGGGGTACGAAGAAGAGAAAAAAGCTATTGCAGAAGCGCTGAAGGCATCAACTCCCATCCCGGAGGGAACGGACTATGTTGCTGAGGAGCCTGCTCTTCAGTCTCTTCCGGCTGCAAAAGCTATCGCAAATTCTCTGTTTGGCGGATCAGATATGCAGTTTGGATGGTGCAACGGTCACAACACCAAGCTCAACTGCCTTGAATATCACCGTTCATCAGAGATCAACCTTGGACCGACAGACTTTATCCTGCTTCTTGCAAAGAGAGAAGAGATCGAAGATTACAAGATTGACTCATCTAAGGTAAAGGCATTCCTGTGTCCTGCAGGCACCATGATAGAGGTATTCGCAACCGCTCTTCACTATGCTCCCTGCCAGGCTCACAAAGACTCGGGCTTCCAGGTTCTCGTTGGACTTCCCAAGGGAACAAATGTCGGAAAACCTGAGTTCGAAGCACGCAACCAGGAAGACCGCATGCTGACAGCAACCAACAAGTGGCTCCTTGCTCACGCTGAGGCCAAGGAAGCTTCCGACGGAGCATGGGTTGGCATCACAGGCGAAAATATTGATATCGCAGGCGATATTTCTTAAGGTTCTTTTTACAATTTCGAACAAAAAAGATAATTCATAATTTTCACTATGAATTATCTTTTTTTTGCAATCATTCTTGTATTGTCAGCTATCAGCGCCCGGAATACGCTCCGATATTGACACATTCTGCTGATGTCAGGCTTGAATTGCCACTAAGATCCCGTACCAGGTCACCACATAGAGATTCCCGTCACTGCCTGTGCAGAGCGCTTTATAATTTGTTCCTGCTACGATCTGAGTTGCCATGCTTATTTACCTGAATGATCTGAGGAATAACCTCCGTAGGAACTATGAGTCCAAGGTTAAATGGATTTCTCTCAAGACTAGCCTGGTAATCTGTCATATCCTCGATTGACGAGATGCTCTGAATATCATCTATATACTTGCGCGTAGGTTCAATGCACTGCTCATTTCTTTTGTCCCAGTTAAGGACCAGATCCTCAAAAGTCCTCAGCACATCTGCATTGGCACCCGTTATGCTCTCATCTCTAAGAACCTCCCGTTAACTGGCCTGCACAAGTTCACCCACACCATCGGGGCTGCTCCAGCCCTTCTTGTCAGGATCCAGGTTTAGAGATGTAATGATCTCCTGATTTGCGGCTGCTGCAAAATCATCCTGCAGCCTGATCACATCATCTGCCTTCACACTGCCGATCAGATCAGAGTCAATCCATTTGCCATGTCCCGGCTCATCTGCAAGACCACCCTGGGTATCTGATCCTGCGCAGTCAGACAGCTGTAACAGCATAACAGACACCAGCACTGCTGCAGTCATCCGTCTGGTCTTCCTACATAAGTAATCACCTGTAATATACGGAATGATTCTCATTCTTCTCTCCTCCTCATCTTTTGCATAAATAAAAATTTACAAAATATAATATATTATGTGATACTCATAAAGCTATTAAAAAAGAATAAGATTTCAAACGTTTTCGAAAATATGCATGAATTTTTCTGTGAAGAATCAGTGCGCATCCGCCTGAGGTGCTATAGTAAGCGGCAGATATGTATGACGTTTACTATAGATAATGATGATGTCGGACTTTTGACCATCTTCTCATTATGTTAGAATATTTTAATATTGCTCATATATGTTGAAAGGATAAAAATCATGATGAATATGGATGAACTGGATCAGATAAAAGAGCTGGCTTCGAAGGATCCTTCGGCAACCATCCAGGAGACCGGACAATATCTGGTGCAAATAAAGGAAAAACTTGAGGAGCTTGTAATATCGGCGGGTATATGGATGATAAGGGCAGTGCTTCTGATAATCCTGTTTCTGATCCTTAGAAAAGTCATTAAAAAGGTGATCGGATTTGTCGAAGACAGGCTTAATAAGCGTTCTGTTCCCAGGTCACTTACGGCAATACTTGCATGGCTGATCGAGTATGGTCTGATGATCTATATTGTTGTAAGAATCCTTTTAAGTCTGAATTTGCTTAAATCGGCATCAATTGCAGCAACCATTGCGGCAATAGGACTTGGTATCTCACTGGCGCTTCAGGGAGCCATGAGTAACTTTGCCGGTGGACTACTGCTAATAATGCTCAAACCTTTTAAGGAAGGCGATTACATCATAGTGGATTCGGGGAGCGGGATCGAAGGAACTGTGGACCATATCCACGTTTACTATACAACAATAATTGATGTCTATAATCAGAAAGTACGTGTTCCAAATTCGGCATTGACTAATCACACAATAGTAAATCAGATGGCAGACAGGAGCAGACGTCTTGAAATTCATGTCGGCATAGGCTACGACGATGATATAGACCACGCCCTTGAGGTTATAAAAAATGTAGTAAATGCTGATGAGAGGATAAGGAAGGATAAGCAGGCTTTCTTTGTTCATGAACTGGGAGCTCACAGTGTTATCCTTGGACTTAGATGCGTGGTTGAAAGACAGGACTACCTTCAGGTTCGTTGGGATCTTAATCGCAGCATACGACTGAAGTTTGCAGAAGAAGGAATCACTATTCCTTATGAGCAGCTTGACGTACATATTTCTAATATCTGATACATTCTTGGATTTTCTAATCCCAAAATGCTGCAAATAAGCCGTTTTGTAATCCTAGGACGACGCTTTCGTCTCAATTTGGTTTATAACTGTCTTGAGACAGATCTATCCGTCGTCCTGCCAAGCTGTTTTGTAATCCTAGGACGACGCTTTCGCCTCGATTTGGTTTAAAACTGTCTTGAAACAGATCTATGCGGCGTCCTGCCAAGCTGTTTTGTAATCCTAGGACGACGCTTTCGCCTCGATTTGATTTAAAACTGTCTTGAAACAGATCTATGCGGCGTCCTGCCAAGCTGTTTTGTAATCCTGGGACGACGCTTTCACTTTTATCCATATAAAATACATGCCCTGAATCATTTTTTCAAATAACATGTATGACGTTAAATGTAACTGCATGTTTTTGGGGGAATTCTATTCTAAGCATGTATAAAAAAATAGAAAAATACATGTTTTTATACGATTTTTTCTCGGCGCGTGTAGTTTATAAGCTCTATAGTACATGCCCAAAACATTTATTTCAAAAAGCATGTTTACAAAAGCATGCCAGGGAGAAAAAAGAAAATAAACATGTTTAGCGAGTGCTTATTCATACATGTTTTCAGTCAGTTATCGCCTGGGGCATGTTTGATGCTTGTATCATGTTCTCACGAAACCCGCAGCTGAAAAATGCATGTTTTATATGATTCTTCTGCAGGGCGTGTAGTTAAGAAGCTAAAAAATACACGCCCTGAACAATTATTTCAAAAAACATGTTTTCAAAAGCATGCCCAAGAAAAAAAACTCAAAAAACATGTTTATAAAGTCATTATTAATACATGCTCACGGAGAGTTTTGAACCTGGGCATGTTTATTGGTCATATCAGAAGACTTAAGCTTTGCAGTTGAAAAATGACATCAATGAGATAGATACTAGAGTATACGATGACCTTAAAAACAAAAGAGAATGGTCAATTTACTAATGTTGGCATCGGACGATAAGCACCAAATATCATCGGGATAAATTAGCCAATAAGTATCGGAATGAAATGACCATACGAAATCAGCTGATTTTGACAAATGCGATAGCATTAGATGCTATTGACCTCTTAGGTGCTCATTATTCCTTGCCGGATGCATGTCAAGGCCTTTAGAGCTTGCGTGCCTTGACATGCATCCGGTAAGGAATACACTCTGAAAAAGAGGTCATTAAGCAGATTGGCTGAAATGCCCCGATGGAACTTGGATAATATATCCCGATGCTAACACTAAGGAGAAACTGTTTTGCAAGTTATTTAATAATTCATTTTGGGGAGGGGTTAAGATGAACAGAAAAATTCTGAAACTAGTGACACTCATGCTGTCGATAGTTATGCTGGCAGTACCGTTTACGGCCTATGCCAATGAGGGAGGTAATCCGGATGCTGTTGTAAGTTCATCGGTAGGATATGGTGATTTTGTATTTGGCAAGGACGCTGAAACCGGCGGTGCAGGCATCTACGGACTAAAGTAGGTGCCAGGACCATTGGGGATGGAGCACTCACATACAAGTCAGGCAACACCAAAGTAGTTACAGTTGATAAAAACGGCAAACTCACCATAAAAAGAGGTCTCAAGAAGGGCACTTACAACGTAGAACTCAAAGTCTCAGCAGCCGGCGACAAGAGCCACAACAAAGCCACCAGGAAAGTCACAATTACCGTAAAAGTAAAATAATACAACAAACATATTCAAATCCCCATAGATGAGCTGTTCTTCATCTATGGGGATTTGTGTCCGGGGCCGCCAATTCAATCATTTGTACTTATCTTAAGAAAAATGCTAAAATATGATTTGTAATTTTAAATACAATTAGTAAGGATAATATATAATGATCAATGATATAAATGACCAGGCAAGAGAGGACATATACTATGACACATTAAAGGGCGTCCTTCTCTATCACAACACACTGGATAAGTATCCGCTTCACTGGCACAACGAGGTTGAGCTGATTCTCCCTCTATCCGGTTCTTTCACCATCAAATTTCACAATGACAAGACCGCAGTTGTAAACTGTGCCCCCGGAGATCTTATCCTTATCGCACCGGGAACGCTTCATGAATACCTGGGTGTTGCTCCTGTAGGCGAGAAGCTTATACTTCTTTTTGACATCGCGAGCTATTCACAGGTATCATCTCTGATCCCGCTCCTTAAGACGCTTCCGTCTTATGTTCATGTCAAAAAGAGTCAGTTCCCCGTTGAGACAGCGCGTCTTCAGAACTATTTCTGGGAGATAGAAAGGCTGTACGGAGCAAGTGACGAATTCCTCCAGATATCCGTCTATTCTCTTGTGACGCTTATCCTTGCACAGATTGGCAGCATGCGCCTTGCCGATAATACGGATATATCGAAAAAGAAAGACCTTCAGCCCAAAAACATAGATAAGCTGGTCAAAGTTACCAACTACATCGACGCCCACAGGGGCGAGGACATGTCGGTCGACCAGCTCGCAGATATGGCAGGTTTTTCCAAGTTCCACTTTGAGAGACTCTTCAAATCCTGCATGGGTATCTCATGTTATCAGTACATCACAAAGCGCCGTATCCTCCTTGCGCAGGAGCTCCTTAGCGACACCAGTCTAACTGTCATGGATGTCGCCCTCCAATCGGGATTCTTTAGTCTTTCGACCTTCAACCGCGTCTTTAAGGACACGAACGGCTGCTCCCCTACTGAGTACAGAAAGCTCTACACCAAGGGCGCAGACAGAACCGCACTATGATTTTATTTCAGCATCTTCTTTATATAAGCTCCTGTATAGGACTTTTTGCATTTTGCGACCTCTTCGGGAGTTCCGCAGGCTACAACTGTTCCGCCCCTTGAACCGCCCTCAGGTCCCATATCTATTATGTAATCTCCTGTCTTGATCACATCGAGGTTGTGCTCTATTACGACCACAGTATTCCCCTGCTCCACAAGGGTGTGCATAATTGTTACAAGCTTCTGCACATCCGCAAAGTGTAGTCCGGTCGTCGGCTCATCAAGGATATAGACCGTCTTGCCGGTTCCGACCTTGGAGAGCTCGGTAGCCAGCTTGATACGCTGCGCTTCACCGCCTGAGAGCTCAGTGCTGGGCTGTCCGAGTTTCACATAGCCAAGCCCCACATCATAGAGCGTCTGTATCTTGCGCTTTATTGTCTTCACGTTTTCAAAGAACTTCAGAGCTTCCTCAACTGTCATGTCGAGGACGTCAAAAATATTCTTTCCCTTGTATTTTACTTCAAGAGTCTCATGGTTATACCTCTTGCCGCCGCAGACCTCACATGGTACATATACGTCAGGCAAAAAGTGCATCTCTATCTTGATGATTCCGTCGCCTCCGCAGGCTTCGCACCTTCCACCCTTGACGTTGAAGGAAAAGCGGCCCTTCTTGTATCCCCTCGCCTTGGCATCGGGCGTTCCGGCAAAGAGATCCCTTATCATGTCAAAGACACCCGTGTAGGTTGCCGGATTTGATCTCGGTGTGCGTCCGATAGGAGACTGGTCGATGGCAATCACCTTGTCCACCTGTTCAAGTCCATCTATCCCCTTGTGCTTACCGGGTATACATCTTGCCCGGTTCAGGTCCCTTGCAAGATGCTTGTATAATATCTCGTTTACAAAAGAGCTCTTGCCGGAGCCCGACACACCTGTAACTATGGTCATGACTCCAAGAGGAACATCGATGTCGATATCCTTTAGATTGTTCTCCCTTGCTCCCTTAACCTTAAGCCACCCCTTGGGTTCTCTCCGGGTCTCAGGTACCGGTATCTTAAGCTTGCCTGAGAGGTACTGTCCCGTAACCGACTCCTTGACCTTCATGATATCCTCTGCAGTGCCGCAGGCCACGATCTTGCCTCCATGAGATCCCGCTCCCGGTCCCACATCAACTATATAGTCAGCTTCCCGCATGGTATCCTCATCGTGTTCAACAACAATAAGGGTATTGCCGAGGTCGCGAAGGTTCTTGAGAGTATTGAGGAGCTTGTCATTGTCCCTCTGGTGAAGGCCGATACTCGGCTCATCCAGGATGTAGCACACTCCGCACAGTCCTGATCCTATCTGGGTCGCAAGTCTTATGCGCTGCGCTTCTCCGCCTGATAAGGTTCCCGTAGCTCTTGATAGCGAGAGATAATCAAGGCCCACATCCACAAGGAATCCTACCCTTGCCCTTATCTCCTTTAAAACCTGGGAGCCTATCATCTCCTGGCTCCTTGTAAGCTTCAGGTTCTCAAGATATGTCTGAAGTTCATCTATGGACATCGAAGTTATCTCATAGATGTTCTTATCATCTATCGTGACTGCGAGCGACTCCTTCTTGAGCCTCTGTCCGCCGCAGAGCTGGCATGGCGTTATCCTCATGTACTCCTCGTATTCCGCCTTGGCTGACTCTGAGAAGGTCTCTTTGTACCTTTGCTCAACATTCTTAATAAGTCCGTCAAAGAGTATAGGGTAGTCTCCCTCACCCCTCTGTCCCTTGTAGTGGACCATGACAGTCTTGTCAGCTCCGTGTATAAGCACCTCTTTGGCCTTGTCCGAGAGATCTTCAAAGGGGGTATCCAGACTGAACTTATAGGCTTTGGCAAGGGCCCTGAGCGTCGCATTTGAAAAGCTCGAATCCTTGTTGGCGGACTGCCATCCCATAACAACAATGCATCCGTCATTGATGGAAAGGCGCTTGTCCGGGATCATGAGATCCTCGTCAAACTCCATCTTGTAGCCAAGTCCAAGGCAGTCAGGACATGCGCCGAAAGGATTGTTAAAAGAAAAGCTCCTTGGTTCAATCTCCGGGATGCTTATACCACAGTCAGGACATGCAAAATTCTGGGAAAAATTCATCTCTTCCCCATCTACAACGTCCACCGTAAGAAGGCCGTCTGCCAGCTGCAGCGCGTTCTCTATGGAATCGGTAAGGCGCCTTCTGAGGTTCTCGTTGTCGTCCCTTATCACTATTCTGTCAACGATTATCTCGATGCTGTGCTTGATGTTTTTGTCGAGTTTGATCTCTTCTTCAGTAAGCTCGTACCGGCTTCCGTCAATCCTCGCCCTGACATATCCCGCACGTTTAGCCCTGTCAAGAGTCTTGGCATGTTCACCCTTCTTGCCCCTTACAACAGGCGCAAGGATCTGGAGCTTGACTCCATCGCCCAGAGCCATGATCTGATCGCACATCTCATCAACGGTCTGGCGGCGTATCTCCCTGCCGCATTTCGGACAGTGCGGTATACCGATCCTCGCATACAGAAGTCTGAAGTGGTCATATATCTCAGTCACCGTTCCAACCGTTGACCTTGGGTTTTTATTGGTCGATTTCTGGTCGATGGAAATGGTGGGCGATAGTCCCTCTATGGACTCAACATCAGGCTTGTCCATCTGTCCAAGGAACATCCTTGCATAGGAAGATAAAGACTCCATGTAGCGCCTCTGACCCTCTGCAAAGATGGTATCAAAGGCAAGAGAGGACTTGCCTGACCCCGAGAGCCCCGTAAATACTGTGAGGGTCTCCCTTGGTATCTTGACATTGACATGTTGCAGGTTATGTTCATTAGCACCGCGAACCCTGATATAATCGTGAATATCAGAGGGAAGTATCCTCTTTGTCGTGGTGTTCTTTTTTGTCATTTTGCTGTTATCAGACATTTTCTTCTCCCTTATTTCACTTGCCGGATGTCAGTTCATTATAGACCTTTTTCAGATCTATCATCTGGTCACGCAGCATTGCAGCCGTCTCGAAGTCAAGCTCTGTCGCAGCTCTCTTCATCTTCTTCTGAACCTGTTCAATGAGCTTCTCAAGTTCAGCAGCATCCATTGACTCGGGATCCCTTTCAAATTTGACTTCTTCTTTTGCAACAGCTTTGGTCACGGCTATGAGATCCCTGACAGCCTTCTTGATCGTCTGCGGCGTTATGCCGTGCTCTTCATTGTATTTCTGCTGTATGGCGCGACGCCTCTTCGTCTCATCGATAGCATTCTTCATGGAATCAGTCATGTTATCAGCGTACATGATGACTCTTCCCTCAGCGTTCCTTGCTGCCCTTCCTATTGTCTGTATGAGGGAGGTCTCAGATCTTAGGAATCCCTCTTTGTCAGCATCGATTATGGCCACGAGGGATATCTCCGGAATATCGAGGCCCTCGCGCAGAAGGTTGATCCCAACCAGCACGTCAAAGACATCCAGTCTCATATCTCTTATTATCTCTGCTCTCTCGAGGGTGTCAATATCGGAGTGCAGATATTTGACACGTATCCCCGACTCAGCGAGATACTCAGTAAGGTCCTCAGCCATGCGCTTTGTGAGCGTTGTAACCAGAACCTTGTTCTTTTTGTCGATCTCTTTCCTGATCTCACCGATAAGGTCATCTATCTGCCCCTCCACAGGGCGCACGTCAACCTCAGGGTCAAGAAGCCCGGTAGGTCTTATCACCTGTTCCGCCCTTAGAAGCTCGTGCTCTTCCTCATACTTGCCCGGTGTAGCTGAGCAGAACAACATCTGATCTATGTGATCCTCAAACTCATTAAAGCTAAGCGGCCTGTTGTCAAGAGCAGAGGGGAGTCTGAAGCCATAGTCAACAAGGGTCAGTTTCCTGCTCCTGTCGCCGTGATACATGGCTCCCACCTGTGGAATGGTCATATGTGACTCATCAACTATTATCAGAAAATCCCCGTCAAAGAAATCCAGAAGTGTAAGAGGAGGCTCACCGGGCTTTGCAAAGTTCAGATGTCTTGAGTAGTTCTCGATTCCCGAGCAGAATCCGGTCTCACGCATCATCTCTATGTCAAAGTTGGTCCTCTCAGAGATCCTCTGTGCCTCTATGAGCTTATCCTCACCCTTAAAGAACTTGATCTGTTCCTCGAGCTCCTTCTCTATATTGTCACAGGCAAGGTTGATCTTCTCCTGCGGAACGACGTAGTGCGACGCAGGATAGATCATGACATGGGTAAGCTCGCTCTTTACCCTTGCTGTGACGGGCTCAACCTCACATATCCTGTCGATCTCATCGCCAAAGAGCTCCACCCTTATCAGATAGTCATCCGCATTGGCAGGGAATATCTCTATCGTATCTCCGCGCACCCTGAAATTGCACCTCGAAAGCTCCATGTCATTTCTCGTGTATTGTATAGCCACGAGCTCCTTGATGATCTCATCCCTGTCTTTCTGCATGCCGGGGCGCAGCGATATCGACATCCCCTTAAATTCCTCGGGACTTCCAAGTCCGTATATACAGGACACGCTGGCGACAACAATGACATCTCTTCGCTCGGCAAGGGAAGCCGTCGCCGACAGGCGAAGCTTGTCGATCTCATCGTTTATGGACGAGTCTTTGGCAATATATGTGTCAGTCTGCGGCACATAGGCCTCAGGCTGATAGTAGTCGTAGTAGGACACAAAATATTCAACCGCATTCTCCGGGAAAAACTCCTTGAACTCGCCATAGAGCTGCCCGGCAAGAGTCTTATTGTGGGAAATGATAAGAGTCGGCTTGTTGAGTGCAGCTATTATATTGGCCATGGTAAAGGTCTTGCCAGAACCCGTAACACCAAGAAGGGTCTCAAACTGGTTGCCCGCTTTGAAGCCTTCCACAAGTTCTTTTATGGCCTGAGGCTGGTCACCTGTAGGTTTAAAATCTGAGTGTAATCTGAATTCCATTTTAAATAATCTCCCACCTATATGATAGAACATTTGTTTGCATTTGTAAATGCATTAACCCACGATGTCCTTAAGTTAGCCATGAATATATTCGTAATAACATTGGTACATCCATTATACACTACGAAATAACGTAAAATGCATTATTATAGGTTTATGGAGTCAAACGTATATACCATATCCTGCTCAATTACAAAGTCCTCATCGCAGGAGGCAGTTTCGTAGCCGCTTCTGTCAAGAAGCTGTGTGGTACACATGGCTGCTGTAGCCTCTCCCTCAACTATTTCCTGCTTCTGACCAAGCCCTGTGATCAGGCTTCCGATCCCAAGGATCAGCACCAGAGCAATAAAAACAATCACAAATGTATATATAAAAATAAGCATAACAGACGCCTCCTCACCTTTTGGTCTCTATATATTCGTCCCTAAAAAATTCGATTGCAGGTATTTCTTCATCTATGTCTATTCCCAGTCTGTCCATGACAAGTCCCTTTATCCGTATCCTTGCATATCCGAGCCTGGTCCTTACAGCGGGGATACGCGTTCTGGCGTCGTACGCGGCATAGCTTCTTACGCTCTCAAAGTGACTTGCAGTAAAAGCGATCAATACCGCCGCTGCCGCAGCCATGAATGAAAGCTTTATAAAGTGCATTATCCTTCGCCTTAAAATCTTTGCCGGGCAATTGTCCAAGGCCTCTTCTATCTCACGGCATGATGTAAATCTGTCATCTCTGTCAGGTCTTGTACACTTATCGATTATCACGCCAAGCTCCGGCGTTGGCCGTCTCCTGATAATCTGTTCTAAAGTTTTGCCAAGGCAGTATATGTCCGTCCTCGGGTCAGTCTGTCCCAGATTACCAAACTGCTCGGGAGCTGCAAATCCGAAGGTTCCAAGGTTGCTGGTATCTGCCTCATCTCCCTGGCGGTACTCTCTTGACGCGCCAAAATCGATCAGAGAAACGTGCCCGTCAGGCTTCAATACAATATTGGACGGCTTTAAGTCCCTGTAAATTACAGGTTCTGTGCGTCCATGCAGATATCCCAGGATATCCAGGATTTCTTTTACTATCCTTACAGCTTCTTTTTCTGAAAGCTTCCCTTTGTTCTTTATGACTTTATCAAGCGAGTTGCCCGGAATATATTCAAGGATGAAACAGTCCTCATACACCTCGATCACCTTTGGAATGGCTATGTGATCAAGCTTTTCAAGTATTGCCGCTTCGCCATAGGCACTTTGTTTGCCTAAGGATCTCAGACAGTCACCTTTAAGGAATTTTATTGTAACAGCCCTGCCGTCAGATTCATCTATCGCCATATATACTTTGCCGGCTCCGCCCTCTCCGATCTTTCTAAGGATCCTGTATCTGTCTTTATATATGATATCTTTTCTTACTTTTTCCATATCACCGGTCCTTTTCACATCTCAAGACACATCGCAGCCACAGAGATGTTGTCCTCTTCCTTTCTCTTCCAGGCAAGCATTGCCAGTTTCCTGCATTCTTCCAGCATGTCGTCACTGGTAACACACATCTGCGGGCAGAGTTTGTCATGCATCTCCTCTTTGGCAACAGTTCGCCAGAACCCGTCGCTGCAGACAAGAACCGTCGCGTTCTTTTTGAGTGTGCCGTGTCCTACCTGCGGATCTGCCCCGGGCTGTATGCCGACACACTGCAAAAGGACATTCCTCTCGGGATCTTTTTGGGCTTCCTCACTTGAAATAAGTCCTTTGTCAATCTTGTCCTGTATCACGCTCTGATCCCTGGTAAGTGGTACCACACCGTCGCTCTCAATAAGATATATCCTAGAATCTCCGATGTTCAGTGTCATATAGCTCATTCCTATCTGCAAAAAAGCCGCCACCGTAGTTCCAAGCCTTATTCCTCTGTGCTTTCCGTACCTTCGTATCTCTGCACCTGTCCTTACCATCAGCCTCTTTAGCGATGTCTCTGCTGCCTTCCAAAGCTCCTCTTCGTCAAGGTTCTGCATAAGCGGCAGCTCCTCCATAAACCAGTTTTCCAGAGCTCTGACAGCTTTGCAGCTGGCAACCTCACCCCTTTGAAGACCTCCCATTCCATCGCATACGCAGGCAAAAGAAATCCTGCCGTATCTCTTTGTGTTGGCCACTTTTATCATAGTGGCGTCCTGATTGATCCTGCGCACTTTCCCTGCGTCAGTAAAAATACATGCCTTAACTTCCATTTGTTTTTCTCCTGAAATAAGTGGCCGAACATGGCCATAGTAAAAAGAATTATTATTACAAAAAAAGACTGTGTCACAGATTTATGACACAGTCTCGTATATTACACTTTTACAATTTAATTGTCAAGCATGTCTCTCATTACTTCCACAGCCTTCTCAAGCTGGTTGTCTGTCTTGTCCTCCGCATAGGCGTCAGCGTCGAATTCAATCTCGACATCCGGCTCAATACCTATTCCATGGATATTGGTGCCGTTTGGCGTGTAGTATGTGCTTACGGTCAGTTTGACAGCAGTGCCGTCCTTCAGATCAAATATTCTCTGAACTATTCCCTTTCCGTAGGTCTTTACCCCGACAAGCTTTGCAATGCCGTAGTCCTTGAGAGCACCTGAAAGAATCTCGGATGCGCTTGCCGAATACTGGTTCACCAGTACAACAACAGGGATATCAATCTCATTCTTGCCATCGCACGTATAGTCCTCCCTGTTGCCATCTCTGTCGATTGTGTATACGATATTGCCTGCCGGAAGGAGCTGTCTTGCGATGTCGCAAACCGCCTGAAGGCTTCCGCCGGGATTGCTTCTAAGATCGAGGATCAGTCCCTTTATATCCTTCTGCCTCAGATCCGCCATCCCCTTTTCAAACTGCTGCGTGGTTATCTCGTCAAACTCTGTTATCTGAAGATATCCTATCTCCTCGTCGTCTCCGAGGAACTTGGTTGTGACTGTAGGAACCTCGACTGCAGATCTCTCTACGTCGACACTTATCTCCTCGCGCTTTGATCCTCTGAGGATCGTAATATGAACCGTTGTTCCTTCCGGTCCTTTGATCTTGGAAACAACCTCCTCAAGCTCAAGTCCTGAAGTTGACTCCCCGTCTACTTCGTAAATAATGTCATCGGTCTGAAGAGCCGCCCTCTCTGCGGGTGTTCCCGGCATTACACCTGAGATCCTCGGCATGTTCATTTCCGTGTCGATACTCACGTATGCTCCTATGCCGTAATAGATACCGGCAGTATCGTTGAGCAGATCGTCAAGCTCTTCCTCAGTGTAATACACCGAGTATGGGTCCTCGAGCGAATCCATGAGTCCTCTGTAGATCCCGTCAGCCTCTTTGAGCTTGTCCACATCTGTCTGATAGAAATATGTATCGATCACATCCTCCAGCGAATGGATCTTATTGACAGTCGTTTCGTTTAAAAGCTCATCCCCTGAAGAATTCTGAACCTGGTTGAGCGCCGGAGCAAGACCCATGGCCGGCCTTGCGAAAATAAATACCGCCATGATCACAAACGAAGAGATAAGCGCCCCTGTGAGGATCCCCGCGACAAATCTCTGCCGGAGTTTGCGCTTCGACTCTTTTACAGATTCTTCGTCAACAATAAAATTTGTATTGTAATCCACTTTTAGCTCCCTTGTTATTTAAGATAGTTCCAGGGACTGACATAGTTCCCGTTAAGTCTGACACCAAAGTGCAGATGCGGTCCCGTAGATCTTCCTGTAGAGCCCACCGCGCCGATTTTGGTGCCCGCAGTGACATCCTGTCCCCTTGATACGCTTATAGCCGAGCAATGCATATAAATAGTGTAAAGTCCGCCTCCATGGTTGATCATTATATAATTGCCCATCGTTGAGTTGTAATCAGCAGCGACAACTGTGCCATTATAAGCTGCAAGGATGGCAGATCCCGAAGCTGCCGCAAGGTCTATCCCGTTGTGCATCTTCTGTATCCCGAGTGTCGGATGCATTCTCATACCAAAGTTATCCGAGATCCTCTTATAGCTTGGACACGGCCAGGTAAACATGCCGCCGTCATATACATATCTGCTTGCAAGCTCAGCCTTGTCCGCAGCAACTTCTTTTTCAAGAGCAGCGATCGCGGCGTTTTCAGCCTTTATCTCTGCCTCATACTCTGCTATTGCTGCCTCTTTGTTTGTGATATCGGATGCCACAACCGTCAGCTCCCTGTTCTTCTCCGACAGCAGAGCCTGAAGATTCTTTTCCTCTTCCTCTTTGGCCTTTTTGGCGGAATCAAGAGTCTTCTTTTCCTCCTCCAGAGCCTCCTTGGTCAGCTTGATGAGCTCGGTGGTCGCGATATATTCGTTGAGTTTGTTCCTGTCATAACCTGAGAGCTTCTCAATGTATTCGGCTTTATTGAGTATGTCCGAAAAGCTTCCTGATTGTAAAAGCATCTCAAAATAAAGCGTATCACCACGTTCATACATGAATTTGATACGCTTTTTCATAGCCTCATACTGGGCCTTCTGAATCTCTTCAGCCTCGATAAGCTCTGCCGTCGTAGTCTCGATCTCGTGTTCTTTCTCTGTTATCTGATCGTTAAGCTCATCAATTTTTGACTGAATGTCCGTCAGTTCCCCGTCCAGTTTGGTTATGTAGTTATTCAGGTCTGATTTGCTGGCCTCGAGCTGCTTTTTTACCTTCTCCAGATCAGTCTTGGCGCTTGAGAGAGTATCCCTCTCTTTCTTGGCCTTACTGATCTGGTTCTCCTTAGCCTTTATCGATTCCTCGGTAACAGCCGCTTCTGTGGTAACAGAGCATGAAGCAAACAGCGCCGCAACCATCAGGATAATCAGAACTATTCCCACTATTCTCTTAAATTTTTTTGTAAAAAGTCTGTTCATTTATACGTGAAGATGCTTCCTTACAGTTATAAAGCTACCAAAGAAACCGATTCCGATACCGATAAGGAGAGATATCGGGATAAGATTATTGTAAATTGTCTCAACGGGAAGGAAGTTGAGAAGTGATGAGAGCATTGTAAACCTTGATGCCACATAGGTTATGACATGTGTATACACAAAGTATATGATGACCAGAGGGATTATCGATCCGATTAGGCCTATGAGAATACCTTCCACAACAAACGGTGCCCTTACAAAAAAGTCGGTAGCTCCGATATATTTCATGATATTGATCTCGTCCTTGCGCACTGAGATTCCCATGGTAACCGTATTGCTGATGAGGAAAACCGATACCAGCAAAAGGATCATGATAATTCCGGCAGACACGTAAGCTATAAGAAGATTTAATCCGCTCAGCGTAGTAGCAGTCACTTCCGATCTGTTGACCTCTCTGACAACATCCACAGACTCGATATATGTTACAAGCGCAGCCTGCATGGATACATCATTTAAGTAAATCTGAAGGTTGGCAGAATCTGCCAGCGGATTCTCCGTAAATCCATCGGCATATTCTCCAAGATACTCCTCCTTGAAGCCTTCCCATGCCTGGTCAGCAGATATATACTCAATCTCCCTGACCTCCGATCTCTTCTCAAGATCACTCTTAACCGCAAGAATCTGTTCCTCGCTTGTCCCCTCATTAAAGAAAACCGTTACCGATACACCTTCCTCGGCGGTCTTGACCACATTCTGGAAATTGGTGATTATCGCATAAAAAAGTCCGAACAGGAAAAGACATGCTGTTATGGTAGCTATTGAAGCCAGCGTATACCACTTGTTTCTGCCAAGATTCTTGAATCCCTGTCCTATAGTGTAAAAGAAACTATTAATCCTCATCGATGTACATACCCTCTTCCTCGTCCTCTATAATGACGCCCTTTTTCATGGTGATAACTCTCTTCTTCATCGCATTAACGATCTCTCTGTTGTGAGTTACCACAATGACCGTTGTTCCATTCTCATTGATCTGTTCCATGAGTTTCATGATCTCCCATGAATTGTTCGGATCAAGATTACCTGTAGGCTCATCTGCCAAAAGGATTGCGGGCTTGTTGACCAGCGCTCTCGCGAGGGCTACCCTCTGCTGCTCGCCACCTGAGAGCTGGTTGATCTTATTCTTGTACTTGCCTGCCAGATTGACGGTGGCAAGTATCGATGGAACGTTGCGCTTGATCTCCCTTGTGGGCGTCTGCACGATCCTCTGTGCAAAGGCCACATTCTCATAGACATTCCTGTCCTTTAAAAGTCTGAAATCCTGGAACACGATTCCAAGATTTCTTCTGAACTTCGGGATCTTGCTGTGTCTTATCTTCTTGAGATTATATCCAAGTACGGTGATCTCTCCGTCAGTCGGAACAAGTTCCCTAAGCAGCAGCTTGATAAGTGTGGACTTACCGGATCCGCTGTCGCCTACAATAAAAACAAATTCTCCCCTCTTAATGTGGAGATTAACACCATTTAAGGCAGGTGCACCTGTGGAGTATGACTTACTCACATTCTCCATCGTGATAACTTCATCACTTGGTATCTGCCTGCCCGGTCTTCTTTTTCTGTATCCTCTTTCCATAAACTCCCCTTATTGTCAAAACTAAATCAATGTGATATACGGATTGAACTCGAAATACGCTCTGCTGCTTCCACTCGGAATCCGCACTATCGTGCTGCGACGCCTTGCGGCGTCTGTATTCCACCTCTTTACTTTTTGTGTGATATACGGATTGCTCCGCTTTGCTCTCGCAATCCTACATCCATTCGGAATCCGCACTATCGTGCCGCGACGCCTTGCGGCGTCTGTATTCCACCTCTCTACTTTATTGTGTGATATACGGATTGCTTCGCTTCGCTCTCGCAATCCTACATCCATTCGGAATCCGCACTATCGTGCTACTTCCTCATGTCTGTTCGGTTTGCAAGGTCACAAAGTGCTTTGTGCAAGCACAGCACTTTGTGACTTTGCAAACCTATATCACACAAATCTTTCCATATACTTCATATATCTTACAACCATAAGCGCAATTTTAAAAGTAATTGCGTCGTCAAAGACTCTCAGGTCGAGACCGGTGCTCTTTTGAAGCTTGTCAAGCCTGTACACAAGTGTGTTCCTGTGGATAAAGAGCTGCCTTGAGGTCTCTGATACATTCAGTGAATTTTCGAAGAACTTATCAATTGTCGTGAGGGTCTCCTGATCGAATTCATCAGGATTTCTGCCTCCGAAGATCTCCTTTATAAACATTTTGCAAAGCGGGATCGGGAGCTGATAAATAAGCCTTCCTATTCCCAGCTCGCTGTAGCAGATAACCTTCCTCTCATCAAAAAAGATCTTGCCTACATCAAGAGCCATCTTGGCCTCTTTGTAGGACCGGCTGACTTCCTTGATCTCGCCGACCACTGTACCATAGGCAATCCTGACATCGCTAAGGCCTTCCTTCTCAAGTCCTGCGAGTATATCTTCTGCCGCCTTTGATATCTCTGAAGGCTTATTGATGTCGCTCACATCCTTGACAACAATGACATTGTCCTCATCTACTTCAGTTACAAAATCAAGGCCGTTGCCCACACATGTCCTCGTGATCTCAAGGGCGTTGCTGTCACGGCTGGCCGAGCACTCGATTATCATCGCAACTCTCCTGGCATCACTCTGGATATGGAGTTTCTTGGCTCTGGAATATATATCCACCAGAAGCAGATTGTCAAGAAGCAGGTTCTTGATGAAGTTGTCCTTATCAAAGCGTTCTTTGTAGGCGACAAGGAGACTCTGGATCTGATAGGCGATCATCTTGCCAAGCATATATACGTTGTCGCCGCTTCCCGTGCAGATCAGAATATACTCAAGCTGCTGCTCATCATAAATCTTGAAATACTGATAGCCCTGTATCTCCTGTGAGTCAGCAGGGGACTCGACAAAATCTCTGGCGGAAGCAGATACATTCCCGATATCCCCGGTAGTGGATGCAACCTCTTTACCGTCAATATCGAGCACGCACAGATCCACATGTGCAATATTCTTCAGCCCGTCTATTGTGTTCTGCAAAATCTGGTTTGAAATCATTCTCCACGCTTTCCTGCACTACGTGTTGTGCATAACATTTCTAGTATTCGTTTCCAAAACACTTATTTTTCATTTTAATACATATACACAATAAAATCTAGTTTTTCATGGGTGTTTTTTGTATATTTTTAAAAATCTGCTAGTAAAAAGTAACAAAAAGCCAGCTTTATTTTTGCCATAATAGTTTTTTCAATCCTATAACTTTTTAAGGTGACAGACCGATATATAAGATAAGATAAAGTATATTCATACACAAGGAGGTGCCTATGGATATTCCCGCTTTATCGATGGCATTATCTCAGAATCGCATACTGAACGATGTCGGAATAGCGATGCTCTCCAAGAGCCTTGATACTATGGAGCAGAATGGCGCCGCCATGATAGCTACCCTGGACGCTTCAGCCGAATTGTCAGTTAATCCCGACATTGGCTCGAACATCGATATCAGGATCTGACAGCCATCAACATCAAAGCCCGCTGCTTTTTGCAGCGGGCTTACTGTTATGATCCGGCCTCATAAAATTCTCTTGTTTTGGCTCCCATGCTCTTTAATTCCTTCTTGCGTTCATACATCATACGATCTGCCCGTTCGAATAAATCATGCAGCTGCTCATCTTCAGGCTTGATCGCTGAATAGCCGATAGAGATGACAACCTCATTTTTCCTGATATTTTCTTCTACCGTCCTGTTAAAGTCGGCAATCACTTCATCTTTGGTATCGTATCCTTTTCCCTGCAAAACAACCACAAACTCATCACCGCCGGTTCTGAAAACCGAACCATGATTGAAAAAATCGCATATAAGTGCACTCGCATCCCTGATAAGCTTATCACCGGCAGCATGTCCCTTTGTGTCATTGACATATTTAAGGCCGTTTATATCGCATACTACAAGCGCCAGCTTATCAACATTTTCTTCCCGAATCCTGGTGTTAATCTGGGATTCCATCTCCATGTAGGCATGTTTGTTTCTGACTCCTGTCAGCGAATCAGTATTTGCCATACTCTTGAAGACTTTGCTGTTTTCTTTTTCTTCATCCAGTTTTTCTTTGGCGACACGTCTTATCATGTAAAACATTATTGCCGCGAACAGAGAGGCTACTACGAGCAGGAATGCTATCTGCATATGATTGGCAGCAAGGCTCTTTTCACTGATCTCCCGGATCTGATCCTGAATAACGCTCCCGCGGATCATTACTACCAGCTCCCATCCTGTGTCAGGCACAGGCTGATAGCATATAGTATCCACTACATCATTTATCGTAAAAGTAAGTGTTCCATTTTTTTGACTTGCAAAGTCATCACGAAACGAATTCCATTCTTCTTCGGAAACATTCCCCTTTGTGGCATCAAAAATATTCTGGGTTCCGATAAGCGTGCCCAGCTCTGTTTCCGACAGGTTGCCACCATTTGCGGAATACAGCGCAAAATGTGTACTTCCCTGATCATCAAAAGCAAGCAGGTCAACTATATCGTTTATATCTATCTGAACAAAACATGCTTTAAACTGTTTGCCCATTATCTTTATATCTATCGGGATTGCAAGACACAGTTCCTTGGATGAGCCGTAGCGGAAAACAGTGCTTATCATCTTGTCATCCAGAGTCTTCTTCGAAAGGAAAGCATGTCTGCTGCGACCGGTATATGTGGTATACTGCGTATAAACTATGTCATCCTCATCTACAAGGGCAAAGCGGTTAAGAGACAGGATATTCTTCATCCTTCCGATAGCCGCCCTTAGTTCCTCCTGCGATTCTATCTCTTCCTCATCGATGACTCCTACGGCCTTTTTCATGTAATCAAAATTATTGTTGATAAGGTTTGTGATCGTCTTCGAGCGTCTGTCTGCCATTGACTCAAGATAAAAAGCACTTACAGCCGACACAGCCTGATTTGTAGACGAAACAGCCTGTCTGGAGGCCCAATAAGTATTGGCGATTACCGTTACCATGATAAGAACGCTTCCTATCGCCGCAGTTATTGCAACTGCCTTTTCAGTAAGCCTTGTTCTTTTCATTGCGAAACATCTCCATACAAGATTTCAAGCATTGATTGCGCATCTTCCTGATAAATTATTGTAGTACTCTCATCCGTTTTGTCCGGGAAAAGATCTCCGGGTAGATTTCCATCTGCAATCTTCACAGCAACCTGCAAGGTATCAAAGCCGATCGAATAGCAGTCCTGCACTCCAAGGCAATAGATAACTCCGTCCTTGAGGTAATGAAGCGCTTCCTGATCATGGTCCATTCCCACGATCACCGCCTTACTTCCAAGCTCAGTTACTGCTCTTGCTGTCCCAACAGGATTACTCATATTGCAGCATACAAAACCCGCGATATCAGGATTGTCCTTAAGCATCTCTGAAGCCAGCTCGTATGCCTTATCAACGGAGTCCATGTCATATTCAACTGCTGCAATCTCCATGTGTTTATATTTCGCGATAGTATCCATAGCTCCCTTTGCTCTGTCTTCATGACAGGGAGCTCCGTAACTTCCAACGAGTATACCGACCTTGCCTCTGTATCCAAGTTTTTCACAGAGAGCTTCTGTCAGATCGGCGCCGTCCTGATAGTTGTGGGTATTCCCCACGTAAGCAATCCTCTTGCAATCAGGAGCTGCATCAGAGCTGGAAAATGTCATGACCTTATTGCCCAAAGCTACCATCTCATCAAGCACAGGAGATATCTTCTCCTCGTCTGCCACATCTACACCGATCACATCATAATTGCCTTCCCCGGCCTCAAGCAATCTCCTTGTCTGATCTTCATAGGAAGCTGCATCCGGAGCCATATATTCATAAGTAATGACTATGCCTTTTTCAAGATATTTTCTCTGGGCATCCTCCATTCCAAGCGCAACAGCATCCCACCACGGATGAACTATCTTGTACGTAAAGTAAAAATTGTAGTTCGTCTTGGCAGGTACATAATCGTCGAGGTTGTGCTCAAAATCCACTACACTTTCGGTATAGTCGGCTTTTGTCCCCCCAACCGCAGAGTATCCGCTGCTGGCAACTGCAGCCACAAGCGATAACGCCACGATCAGAAATTTGCGAAATATATTATTCATGGAAATAGCTATCCTCCCTGCAGATATAATTATCACAAAAAATAAGCACCTACTATAAACAATACTATATTCCGCCAGATTATATTCTTAAATATAACAATACTTAAGATGTTATCCGTGAAAGAAATTCGAAATAGAGCATGTACGCAAATGCTATGATTACCGCGATCACAACGGAAACGGACAAAAGTTTATATCCCTGCTTGCGGCATCGTGGTATCCCGGCAAAGAATTCATTCCTTCCTTCGATCTCAGAAATCTTATAGGCAATGCATACAGCAATTGCTGTTGCTATAACCGCGATAATGAAATAAATCCCTATTGACTGAAGAATCGCTCCGCTTAACAGATCTTTCCCCTTCAGGATAGACTCCGCCCCATCGAGAAAGCCGGAGGATTTATACATAAGGATCACTTCCAGGGAATTAAAAGTAGCATGCGCAATAAAAGACGGAAGAACGCTCCCCGTTGCCTCAACCAGCAGCGCGAGCATGATTCCAAGCAAAAATCCGTAGAAAAACTGGTTAAAATTAAGATGCATAAGACCAAAGAGAAAAGATGACAGCAGCACAGAGCCGATAATCCTTCCGGATCTCTGGTAGCTGTGCAGCATTACACCCCTGAATACAACCTCTTCCACAAAAGGACCGAACAGTCCGATAGAGGGCAGCATCTGCCACATGGGAAGCTTTAAGATATCATCTGACAGCTCAATCACACGATTCTCGACAAACAGCATTGAGATCGCATTGGCAAGCATGGACATCGGATAAAGCATAACCGTATATAGCAGTGTGAAAAGAACCGATGATATCTTTATCTTCCTGAAAGGTATCATCACAGAGAGCCTGTCGCCGCTGAACAGGACCACGATAAGTGCCGGTATCAGTATCATCAGTTCGCAGAAGGCATTATTCATGATCACGGAGATCTCGCTGCCCGTAACAATTATCCATCCCGAATAGATTATTACAAAAGCTATCGTAGAGAGGATCATATATAGATATGCTCTGTTGGCTCTCTTGTAGTCCATATTCTTACCTCGCTAAACACTAATTGTTATTTCCTGACGATTGAGTCAGGTCTTATTTCGATCCGATTTTCCTTTAGTAGTCTTCCGACAGCCCTCTTAAATTCATTCTTGCTCATCCCGGTCCTTTCGCGGATGAGTTCCGGAGAAGCCTTGTCGGTAAACGGAAGAACGCCTTTGCTATCTTCAAGCATCCCAAGGACTTTTTCAGCGTCCGTATCCATCTGCAGATAGGCCTTTTCCCGAAGGCTAAGGTTAAGCCTTCCGTCCTCCTTGACAGACACTACCCTGGCAGATACACTGTCTCCGATCTTAATGTTGCCGTAAAGCTCCTTTTTGGCTATCAGCCCCGAATAAATATCGTCAACAGCCACAAAGGCTCCAAAGTTGTCACTCATCTCGTAGACGGTTCCGATAACCCTGTCGTCCTTACCGTAAGGGCTGTCACTTCTAAGATATTTATAGACATTCATAGTCACGCAGAGGCGGCTGCTCTTGTCTACATAGAGCGCACAGAGAACTTCCTCGCCCTTTTCGACCTTCCTCGTCTGCTCCCTGAACGGAAGAAGAATGTCCTTCTCAAGCCCCCAGTCCAGGAATGCGCCGATCCTGCCAACATCCTTTACCTTAAGCCGTCTGACATCACCAAGCATTATCTTAGGCTCACTTGTAGTTGCAATAAGCCTGTCGTCCGAGTCTCTGTATATAAAGACCTCTATCTCCGATCCCTGCGCGGCTCCCTCAGGAACCTGCTTTCTTGGGAGAAGGACCTTGTCCTTGTCGCTCCCGTCCTCGGAAAGGTATACGCCGAATTCCACCTTTTTTACAACCTTCAGTATCTGCTTCTGCCCTAGTTTTATCACTATATCCTCCGTTCTGTCATCAGTTCTTCTTTGTCATCAGCTCCACCACGCAGACCGAGTTTCCTTGTTCATTCTTAAGATCAACCACAAACTGCCTGCGCTCGCCATCCTTCACCTTGAAAACCTCAGGATAGAGTATATCTCCCAGCAGTGCCTGTTTTTTATACTCTGCGCGCATCGAATATACCATCCTGTCTTTGTCAGTAAGACAGTCCATTGCCATCCTTATATACTGGCCATTGTTGACGTGATTATTGGTATCGAGGTGATGTCTTCGCACCACGATCTCCTCAGCCATGACAGCTTCAACGCCTGACGGGATCCTGATCTTCCTGTCCTTATACTCCATATCCAGCCTGTCTTCAACGGGATAGGCCTCAAGGATCTCAGGCAGCACTTTGCAGGGAAGTCCCTTGTTAAGGTCAAGTAGCGTCCAGAACGAGTTTGCCACGGCGAGCCGCTCACCGTCCTTAGTCTCCATAAAGAAGTTTCTCACTCCAAAATATCCCCTGATTTCATACGGTATGGTCCCTATTGTGACCTCTTCGCACAGCTTCGGATACCTCATAACCTCAATCTGCCAGGAATTAAGAACCCACGATAGACCCTTGCCGGAGAGAAACTCCATATTTGCAGGACCGTCCTGTGTATGGAACGTTGAGCAGTCCTGGAAGTAGTCAATAAGCGATTCAAGTGTAAGCACCGCATTTTTGTCTACTTCGCTATATCTTATCCTTGAATTAAAAGTATACATGGCATTTGTTTCCCATACAGAATAAATTAAAAGAATGCTGCTCGCGCGAGTGCGCATCTATAGCGGAGCGTTTTTTGTTTAATAGGAAATTCGGAGAAATTTCCTATTAAACAAAAAACTCCTCAGTAAATCTGAGGAGTTAAAGCTGGGCTAGTAGGATTCGAACCTACGTAATGACGGAGTCAGAGTCCGTTGCCTTACCGCTTGGCGATAGCCCATCGACAAGTAATGATTATACTCGGGGTTTTTGAAAAAAGCAAGTACTTTTTTGATTTTTTTTCAAAAACCCCAAAATATTTATATTTAACCCTCAAAAAGCAGATCTGCATATGTAGGGAATGGCCAGTCATTCTTATCGACCAGCATCTCAAGTCTGTCAGCCGGAGCCCTTAGCGCATCCATAACCGGCCTTACACTGTCCTTGTAGAAATAGGCTAGCTCGCGCTCATCCTTTATCTTTCTCGCCCTCTGCTCAACCTCTTTCAGTTCATCAAGAGCATTTTTCATATCCGAAAGCTCTGTGGTTATCTCCTTGAGCTCTGAGAGGAGCGCAGCTTCATCCGCGCCCGCTGCCTTGATCTCATTGACATAGGAGGCGAGCTTGCCGGCGTACTTCATAACAGCAGGTATTATCTGCTTGGACGCCATATCTATCATCGTGAGAGCCTCGATGTTTATCGTCTTGGCATAGTTTTCGAAGATGATCTCTTTTCTCGACTCAAGCTCTGTCTTGTTGTAAACACCAAAGGTCTCAAAGAGTTCAACGGCCTTATCGGTAGTCAGTGTATCAGCAGCTTCAATCGTCGACTTGATGTTTGGAAGACCGCGCCTTGCTGCCTCTTCTACCCATTCGTCGGAATATCCGTCACCGTTAAATATGATCCTCTGATGTTTAGTGAGATATTCCTTCATGAGGTCATGGACAGCTATATCAAAATCCTCTGCATTTTCCAGAACGTCTGCAGCCTCACAGAAAGCCTCTGCCACAATAGTGTTCAGCGTGGTATTGGAGCTTGCCATCGAATCGGAAGATCCGACCATTCTGAACTCAAACTTGTTTCCGGTAAACGCAAACGGAGATGTGCGGTTTCTGTCGGTCGCATCCTTCTCAAACTGAGGAAGCGTGGACACTCCTGTCCTGAGCTTGCCACCTCTTTTGCTCCTCTTGGCTTCACCCGTCTCAATGAGCTGCCTTACAACGTCTTCAAGCTGCTCTCCCAAAAATACGGATATGATAGCAGGAGGGGCCTCATTTGCACCAAGCCTGTGGTCATTGCCAACATCGGCTGCGCTCTGACGAAGCAGATCCGCATGTGTATCCACCGCCTTAAGGATGCAGGATAATATAAACAAAAACTGAATATTCTTATTGGGAGTATCACCCGGGTCAAGAAGGTTTATCCCGTCATCAGTACAAAGCGACCAGTTGTCGTGTTTACCCGAGCCGTTGACGCCGGCAAACGGCTTCTCATGCAAAAGACATCTCATGTGATGATGCTCCGCCACCCTCTTCATGGTCTCCATGATTATCTGGTTGTGGTCTACAGCAATATTGGCAGTCTCATAGATAGGAGCCAGCTCGTGCTGTCCGGGAGCAACCTCGTTGTGCTGTGTCTTATCCGGAACCCCAAGCTTCCAGAGCTCGGTATTCAGATCCTTCATGAACTCTCCGACTCTCTCACGGATGACACCAAAGTAGTGATCCTCCATCTCCTGGCCTTTTGGAGGCATTGCTCCAAAGAGAGTCCTTCCGGTAAAAATGAGATCCTCTCTCTTCATGGACTTGTCCCAGTCAACCAGGAAGTATTCCTGCTCAGGTCCAACCGAGACATTTACCTTTGTGGATCTGTCATTTCCAAAAAGTCTGATGATCCTGAGCGCCTGCTTGTTTACTGCCTCCATGGATCTAAGGAGCGGTGTCTTTTTATCCAGAGCCTCTCCGGTATAGGAGCAGAAAGCTGTCGGGATACACAGGGTAACGCCTGCCCCGGACTCCTTCAGAAACGCCGGAGATGTTATATCCCAGGTCGTATAGCCCCTGGCTTCAAAGGTGGCGCGAAGTCCGCCCGAAGGGAAAGATGATGCGTCCGGCTCACCTTTTATCAGCTCTTTGCCTGAAAAAGAGGTGATCATGTGTCCGTCGGATTCCGCATTCGTAACAAAGGAATCGTGTTTCTCGGCAGTTATGCCTGTAAGAGGCTGAAACCAGTGGGTAAAGTGCGTTGCGCCGTTCTCGACAGCCCAGTTCTTCATCGCATTGGCAACCACATCAGCCGACTCCTTGGACAGAGTACCGCCGTGCTCTATCACGTTTACAACTTCATTATAGACGTTTTTCGGCAGGCGCTCTCTCATCTTGGCGATGGTGAACACGTTCTGGCCGAATATTTCCTCCACGTTGACCTTACTACTCATTCTGTTTGTGCCTTTCCTTTTTCAATTTGCAATAGATTGTACATTATTTTGATTCAACTCTCAAGATGTCATATTCTGAAGCAGGCTCAGACAGCTCTAGGTATATTATTTCCTTGGAATGCGGGCACGACTCAGTCCTCGTGCCGTCCTCCCTGTACATGGCAAGAACTTTTGTCCTGATATCCCTGCCGTCGCTCTTCATGATCTCAATCTCATCCCCGACAGAGAACTTGTTGCGCTGCTCTATCCTAGCATATCCCCTCTCATCCACGTCGTAGACGATGCCGAGATAAATGTACTCATTTATATAAGTATTGTTGTCATAGATCTGAGCTTCTTCGCTCGGTTTGCCAAAGTAGAAGCCCGTCGTGAACTGTCTGTAAGTGCAGCGGGATATCTGATCGAGATACCAGGGCATGTTTTCCCTGTATTTCTCCTCAGATTCAAAAAAGTCATCTATTGCCTTCCTGTATGTTCTTGCCACAGTTGCCACGTACAGGGCAGTCTTCATCCTTCCCTCGATCTTGCAGCTGTCGACTCCGGCATCTACAAGCTCCGGGATATGCTCTATCATGCACAGGTCTTTTGAATTGAAGATATATGTTCCCCTCTCGTTCTCATATACAGGAAGGTATTCACCGGGCCTCTTCTCCTCAACAACAGCATATTTCCATCTGCAGGGGTGAGTGCAGGCCCCGTGGTTGGCATCCCTTCCGGTGAAATAATTTGACAAAAGACATCTTCCCGAATAAGAGATGCACATTGCGCCGTGAATAAAGCACTCCATCTCAAGGTCCTTAGGCGTTCTGCTCTTTATCTCTTTTATCTCTGCCATTGACAGCTCCCTGGCAGCGACAACTCTCTTTGCTCCAAGGTCATGCCAGAAGTTGTAGGTCTCATAATTGGTATTGTTGGCCTGGGTGGATACATGGATATCTATCTCAGGACAGATCCTCCTAGCCTTCATGAAGATACCGGGATCCGCGATGATAAGCGCATCCGGCTTAAGCTCTTTTAGCTCATGAAGATAGTTCTCCACGCCGTCAAGGTCGTAGTTATGGGCAAGGATATTTACCGTGACATGCACTCTCACTCCGTGCTCATGTGCAAACTCAATACCCTCTTTCATCTCATCATGGCTGAAGTTTTTGGCCTTGGCTCTTAGTCCGAAAGCGTCTCCTCCAATATACACGGCATCTGCGCCAAACATTACCGCTGTCTTTAATACCTCCAGGCTGCTTGCCGGAATCAGTAGTTCTGGTTTCTTCATTTCATTCTCCATTAATTCATAGTCTGACGGAGAGAGCCATACCGTCGCCGACCGTCAGTATAACAGTATCAAGCATATCATTGTGCTTAAGTTCGTACAGATACTCCCTCATTCTGGCATGAATGGTGCGGTTTCGCCTTGTCACGGCAAATCTTGACTCAAACACATCTCCGTCCTGAAGCACATTGTCTGATAAAAGGATCCCTCCCTTTTGGAGTATCCTGAGGCAGTCCGGCAGGAAATTGATGTACTGCCCCTTGGCTGCATCCATAAAAATAAAATCATACCCCGGATCCAGCGTCTTTAATATATCTGTCGCATCCCCCTCCAGAAGTGTGATTTTACCTTCAGTGTCATATTTATGAAAATTGTCCCTTGCAACAGGGATTCTCTTTTCGTATTTCTCTATAGTAGTGATCCTGGTATCATCACCTGTGTACTCCCCCATCAAAAGAGCCGAAAAGCCCACCGCACACCCAATCTCCAGAATATTGGCAGGGCGCATCTGATTCATCAGAAATCTAAGGAGAGCCTGTGTGTCCTTCCTTATTATCGGAACGCCTCCCTCGATCGCCGTCTTTTCAAGCTCATCCAGATAGGGGGGATTTCCCCTGTCCAGAGAATTGATAAATGATTGGATCCTCTCCTGTTCAATCACCGTCTGTTTCCTCTTCGCCGGCATCTTCCTCTTCAATAGGCATCGGCTGGTCCTGCTCTTCGTTCGAATCAGGCTCAGAGGCTTTATCATCCGCCCCTTCCGACTCCTCATCTCCTCCGGCCATTATCGCCAGCATCTCCTCCGGAGTCATGGCTGTGCTGAGTTCATAGGTGCCGGCCTTTTCCATTCCATGATACTCAGAAAACCGCTCCTGAAGTTTAAAGAGCCTCTTGTCAGTTATAAGGCCTACCCCGGCCATGTTATCGGCTATTGTATCAGCCGAATCGCCATCTCTGACGGTAAATGTGACACTTCTGCCGGTTCCGCTCGATACCGCTGACTGATTGAAAATATGATAGCCGTAGTCATACGCAATCTTGGAATACTTGGATATAAGCATGACTACGACAACAACAAACGCAATCTTGACCGAGGCGTCCAAAAGCCCCATCAAAAACTTTCTAAAAGTCATAATTTCTCCCAAAAGACCATCTCTAAGAAAAGAGGCGCCTTGGCGCTCTTTCTTAGTTGTCCATGATTATCGGCATGATCATAGGTCTTCTCTTTGTCTTTTTCCATATATAATCACTGAGCGTATCCTTGACAATGTTCTTGAGCCTTGTCCAGTCTGTGACTCCCCTGTCCAGAGCCTCAGTGATGTCATCATAGACGAGATCTGTGGCATCCTCTATAAGCTTGTCGGATTCGCGGACATATACAAAGCCCCTTGAGACAATGCTCGGTCCAGAAGTCATCACACCGTTTTCCCTGTCTATGCCAAATACAACAATTACAATACCATCTTCTGCCAGTCGCTGTCTATCTCTAAGTACAACGTTCCCCACATCGCCGACTCCAAGACCGTCGACAAGGATAGCTCCCACAGGTACCTTGCCCGCAACTTTGGCACTTTCTTCAGAAACCTCTAAAATCTCGCCCGAATGAAGAATAAACACATTATCCTTGTCGATCCCAAGATCCCTTGCAATATTGCTCTGAGCTATAAGGTGTCTGTACTCGCCGTGCACCGGAACCGCATACCTTGGCTTTACCAGTGTATAGATGAGCTTGATATCCTCCTGACACGCGTGTCCTGAGACATGCACATCCTGGAAAATAACATCCGCGCCCTTCATCTGGAGCTCATTGATAATATTTGTGACAGCCTTCTCATTGCCCGGGATCGGATGTGATGAAAAGATTACCGTATCCCCGGCTCCTATGGAGATCTTCCTGTGCTGGCCACTTGCCATTCTGCTGAGGGCAGCCATGCTCTCACCCTGGCTTCCTGTAGTTATGATGACAGTCTTGTTCTCAGGATAGTTCTTGATCATATCTATATCAACAAGGGTATTCTCCGGTATCTTGATGCACTCGAGTTTCTGGGCAATATCAATGATACTGACCATGCTCCTGCCCTCTACCACAACTTTTCTGCCGCACTTGTGCGCAGTGTTTATGATCTGCTGGACACGGTCGACGTTGGAAGCAAATGTAGCAACTATGATCCTGGATTTCTCGTGCTCATCAAAAAGACTTGCCAGCGCCCTTCCCACAGTCTTCTCCGACGGCGTAAATCCGGGGCGCTCCGCATTGGTCGAATCGCACATGAGCGCAAGAACTCCCTTTTTTCCGATCTCAGCAAATCTCTGCAGATCTATTGGGTCACCAAATACAGGTGTATAGTCCACCTTAAAATCTCCCGTATGGACAACCGTTCCCGCAGGAGAGTAGATGGCAAGCGCCGCAGCATCAACTATGGAGTGGTTGGTTCTTATGAACTCCACCCTGAACTGGCCAAGATTTATCGACTGCCCGAACTTTACGACCTTTCTTCTGGTCTTCTTAAGAAGTCCGTGCTCCTCAAGCTTGTGCTCAATGATTCCCATCGTAAGCCTCGTGGCATATACAGGCACATTGAGTTCATGAAGTACATAGGGCAGCGCGCCTATATGATCCTCATGTCCGTGTGTGATCACGAACCCCTTCACCTTATCTGCGTTCTCCTGAAGATACGTAATATCCGGGATCACCAGATCTATTCCCAGCATATCGTCGTCAGGAAAAGACAGACCGCAGTCCACTACAATAATACTGTCCTCATATCTGAAGGCAGTGATGTTCATTCCAATCTGCTCAAGACCTCCTAAGGGTATGATCTGCAGCTTGGATGCGTTTTCAGTTTTTATTTTACTCAAACTTTATCCTCCATTTATTGAATTAAAGGCAGATAAAAACAGAACTGATACAAACCAGTAGCCCGTTAAATATCAAGATCTATTCCATCCTCAGAAAGCAGCTTACGAAATACACCTGCAACTGCATCCAGCTCCCGGTCATCATCCACTATAACGTAAACAGCCTCTTTATCTTTTATATCGGAGTCGTCGCGCAAAATGAGCGCATCTCCGTCACCATCTTCTTCATCCGTAACCAAAAGATAGGTCTTTGCACCTATAACAGTCTGCTCAAGCGGATAAAACTCTACCGCCTCGCCCCCATCCGGGCTAAAAACAATCTTTTCCAAATCAGTCCACCTTGTCCTGTGTGTCGTTCAGGTAATCCTGAAGTATGATCTGCGCAGCTATCATATCTACATAGCCCTTGCGCTCTTTCCTGTCCCTGATACCGACTTCGTCCATTATCTCGTCCGCCTCAACCGTCGTAAGGCGCTCATCCTGCATAATTACAGGAATTCCCGTTCTTCTTTCTATTTTATCCTTAAATTCAAGGCATAACTCTGAGCGCTCAGAGACAGAACCATCCATATTCAGGGGAAGTCCCAATACGATTTTCTCCACCCCGTACTCCTGGATCAGCTCTTCAATGCGCGCCAGCGTTCTTCTAAGTTTATTCTCTTCTTTTCTACGGATAATCTCTTTTCCCTGGGAGGTGAGCATAAGTTCATCGCTTATGGCAACTCCCACGGTCTTGGAGCCGTAATCAAGGCCCATAATCCTCATATACGTTCTCCGCGATCTTAATAAGCTTCGGTATTACCTTCTAGCCCAGTCGTTGCTCTTGATATACTCAGTGAGCATCTCTTCCACAAGTTCATCTCTCTCCACCTTCATGATAAGGCTTCTGGCTCCCTTGTGGCTTGTGATATAAGTAGGATCGCCTGACATGATGTATCCCACGATCTGATTCACCGGATTATAACCCTTTTCCAAAAGAGCATCATATACAACAGAAAGTACTTTCTTAACTCCGGTCTCAGGCTCGACTTCAACCTTAAAGTATTGGGTATTTCCTAAATCCTGATCTCCCATAGATCCTTCTCTCCATTCAAAAGTATTTTGTAAGTATTAATTAACATTTTACATCAGCCATTTTAAATAAGCAATGTATCCTCATCCAAGAATCCTGAGGGTCTGACCGTCGTAACCTCTCCGGAAGCAATATCTTTGTGCAATGAGGGATCTTTCTTTGCAGCAACTCTGACATATCTGTCAGTATGACCGACCATGTACATCTCCCCGCCGTGGCACTCCTCATCCTCCCAGAGCACCTCGGCATCAAGTCCAATAAAGCTTTTTCTGTACTCTACTGAGTCCCTCCTTGTCAGCTCAAGGAGCACATCGCTTCTTAAGGACTTTTCCCTGTCAGTCAGCTGGTCGCTCATGCCGGCTGCGACAGTTCCTTTTCTTGGGGAATACTTAAAGACATGCATCTCATAGAAGGCAATATCCTCCACAAACTTTCTGCATTCTTCAAATTCTTCCTTTGTCTCTCCCGGAAATCCCACTATCACATCCGTCGTTATTGCCGGTCTGTCAAAATACTTCCTTAAAAGCTCCACGCTTCTTTTGAATTCCTCAGCACTATAGTGGCGGTTCATCCTCTTAAGGACGCTGTTGCAGCCGCTCTGCAGCGACAGATGGAAATGAGGGCACAATTTCTTTATAGCGGAGAGTTTCTTTACATTTGCTTCATCCATGATCCTTGGTTCAACCGAACTGAGGCGGATCCTCTCTATCCCATCGACTTTGTCAATCTCTTCGATAAGATCAACGAGTGAAGTTCCTCCCTTGTCAATTCCGTAGGAACCGACATGGATACCTGTAAGGACGATCTCTTTGCAGCCCTTTTCGGCAAGTGTCCTCACTTCATCCAGTATATCCTCCTCATTCCTGCTCCTTACTCTGCCTCTTGCATAGGGGATGACACAGTAGGTGCAGAACTGATTGCAGCCATCCTGGATCTTGATATAGGCCCTGGTGTGCTCCGGAAGTTCCTCAAGTTTCATGTCCTCAAACTCGCCCGTATGATTTATGTCGATCACCGTGCTTCCGCCAAGAGTCTTGTCGATGTCACAGCCGGATGCTTCGAAAGCGGAAGCGTTCCTGATGCCGATGAACTCATCGAGTATCTCTGCCACCTCGGACTTTTTGTTATTTCCAATGGCAAGATCTATTCCCGGATCCTTCTTTACACCGTCCATTCCCGTCTCTACATAGCAGCCCACAGCAACAACTATCGCCTTCGGGTTCTCTTTCTTGGATCTGTGAAGCATCTGCCTTGACTTCCTGTCGGCAATATTGGTGACAGTGCAGGTATTAATGATGTATACGTCAGCCTTTTCATCGAAAGAAACGATCTCACAGCCGGCTTCCGCAAGTTTCTGCTTCATCACATCCATCTCATAACTATTTACTTTACATCCAAGGTTGTGCAGCGCAACCTTAAGTCCTCTAACGTTATTCAGCATATTTTTAATTCTCATTGACTTTTGGTATTCATGCGTTTATATTAAGATAGAAAAGGAGGTATTTGCGCAATGAAAACCGTAAAAATTTCATTAAATTCTATCGATAAGGTTAAGTCTTTTGTAAACGATATTACGAAGTTTGATTATGACTTCGATCTTGTTTCAGGAAGATACGTTATCGATGCCAAGTCTATCATGGGTATTTTCTCACTTGACCTTTCAAAGCCAATCGATCTCAACATCCATGCAGAAGACGGCGCAGATGAGGTTCTCGAAGTTCTGAAACCTTACATGGTCTGATCATTAACTGATCAGATCTCCAAAAGAGATATTTCAGACCATCTTGATTTCAAGATGGTCTTTTTTCTTTGTCAAAAGATCAGAGCTCAATGACTTCATCAGTCTCAATGGCTGTCTTAACGAGTTCATCGATCTTTTCAGCAAGACTCTCTTCATGCTTTTCTATTATATCAAGCCTGGGTTTTGTAACGGGGTGCTTTGCTACAAATATGGTGCAGCAGTCCTCATAGGGCAGGATTGATGTCTCATAGGCTCCTATCTTAAGCGATATGTCTACAATGTCCTGCTTGTCAAATGCGATAAGAGGTCTGTACACAGGCATATCTCTCACCACTTCTCCGGTGCACATAAGGCTCTGCATTGTCTGCGACGCAACCTGTCCTATGCTCTCGCCGGTAATAAGTCCCATGCATCCAGATTCTCCGGCCAGAATGTCAGCTATCTTCATCATGTATCTTCTCATAATGATCGTGAGCTCATCGTGCGGGCACTTCTCATATATGTACATCTGAATATCAGTAAAGTTGATGACATGAAGCCTGATCCTGCCGGTGTATTTAGCTATTACCGACGCAAGATCCACGACCTTCTGCCTGGCTTTCTCGCTGGTATAGGGCGGAGCATTGAAATATACAGCCTCGAGATCCACGCCCCTCTTTGCGATCATGTAGCCCGCAACAGGAGAGTCTATCCCGCCTGACAAAAGAAGCATAGCCTTTCCTGCAGTGCCGATCGGCATGCCGCCCGGTCCCGGGATGACCTTGGAGAAAATGTTTATCTGCTCCCTGACTTCCACATTTATAAGAATCTGAGGATCATGAACATCAACCCTCATCTCATCGTATGCATCCAGGATCCTGGCTCCTATTTCAGCAGCAAGTTCCATAGAATCCATAGGGTAGCTCTTATCTACTCTTCTGACCTTAACCTTGAAGGTTTTGTTTTTGTCAGGATAGACGCCGTCGACAAAAGCTATGACCTCGTTGCAGAGCGCATCCACGTTGGGAAGCCTGTTCTCTCCATCCCTTGCGATGGCTACAGCCGGACATATTCCGGTTATGCCGAACACTGTCTGAAGCGCTCCGACAGTCTCATCAAAATCAAAGCCATCCGCAGATACATATATTCTTCCGGCAACCTTGGAAATCGAAAACTTTCCGTCGCATTTTGCCAGAACCCTCTTGATCTGGCCAACAAGGGCATCCTCGAAGATATACCTGTTTTTGCCCTTAACACCTATTTCCGCATATTTGATTACAAAAGCATGATACTGCATATTTATCTCCCTCAGCGTCTGTAAAACCTTCTCATGTTCTCTACCTGTGAGCAAAGAGTCTCAACAAGATAATCCAGTTCTTCCCTGGTAGTCAGCACAGACATGCTGATCCTTATGGTAGACTCAAGAAGCTCTTTGTCAAGGCCGATAGCCTTTAACGTCCCCGATACATGCGGGTTGTTGGAAGTGCAGGCGCTTCCCGCAGACACATATATCTCTTTGCTGCTCAGCATATTGAGCACTGTCTCTGCCCTGAGCCCTCTGATGGAGAGGCTCAGGATGTGGGGCGCTCCATTATCATCCTGCGGGCCGTTGATCTGAATATCCGTAAGTTTCTCCATAAGGGAGTCCGCCAGGTAGCTTTTCAGCTCATAAAGGCGCCTGATCTTTTCATCAAATCCGTCGTAGCACATTTTTGCAGCAAGAGCCATACCTGCTATTCCCGGTACATTCTCAGTCCCGGAGCGCATGCCCTTCTGCTGTCCGCCTCCGTAGCATATGGGAACGATCCTCGTTCCCTTCTTAATGTACAAAAAACCTATTCCCTTGGGACCGTGTATCTTATGACCGCTCACGGACAAAAGATCGATGTTCATGGACTTTGGTCTTATAAGTATCTTGCCATAGCCCTGAACCGCATCGACGTGAAAGATTATCCTTTCGTCAAATTCCCTGATTATCCTTCCGGCCTCCGCAACCGGCTGCACCGAACCAATCTCATTATTAACAAGCATAACGGATACCAGTATAGTATCCGTGCGAAGCGCAGCCTTCAGCTCATTGATATCAATTATCCCAAGCTCGTTCACTTTAAGATAGGTTATCTCAAACCCCTCTTTTGAAAGCTCCGCGCACGCCTCAGAAACCGCCGCATGTTCAATGGCCGTAGTGATGATATGCTTTCCTCTCCTTAAGTTTGCCTTCGCAGCTCCAAGTATGGACATATTGTCCGACTCCGTTCCTCCGGAGGTAAAGACAATCTCACTTGGATCAGCCTTAAGAGTGGAAGCTATCATCTCCCGCGCCTGTGTAACTCTCTTTTCCGCGATCGCGCCCATGTGATGGACACTGGAGGAATTGCCATATTCTTCTGTCATTATGTTGGCAACAAGAGAGGCAACTTCATCAAAAGCCCTCGTAGTAGCCGAATTATCTAAGTAAGCACGCATATTATTTCTCAACTTTCAAGATGGTACATCAGCCATGAAATAGCTGTGAAACCTGCAGTTTCAGTTCTTAGGATCCTCTTTCCGAGCGTTATGGGTTTAATGCCGTTTTCCATTGCCATGGCGATCTCATCCTCCGAGAATCCTCCCTCGGGACCTATAAAGACAGCAACGCTCTCACCGGGGCTTATCCCGTCTATAATATTCCTTGTGGCATCTATATCCTCAGCCATCTCATAAGGAATAAGCCTTACATCGATCGCCTCTTCCCGGCAGATGTTCATGGCCTGTTTCATGGTGACAGGAAGTGTGACCTCGGGGATCAGCGCCCTCTTACTCTGTTTGGCCGCAGCCTCCGATATCGCCTGCCACCTTTTTTGTTTGGAGGAAGACTTTTTTTCATCAAGTCTGACGATACATCTATTTGTTGTTATCGGGATGATCTTATAAGCCCCAAGCTCAACAGCCTTCTGTATTATAAGCTCCATCTTGTCAACTTTGGGCAGTCCCTGGAAAAGATATATCTTAGAGGGCAGCTCATTTCCGACCTCTTCGACAAAGCACAGATTGCCCAGAACATGATCAGATGTGATCTCTTCTATTTCGTAAAAGATCTCCCGCGCCTTATCCTCTCCGCGTATGCTGATAGAGAACTGCTCTCCGATCCTCATTCTGAGCACATTAGCTATATGATTGTAGTCGCTTCCTGTTATCTCGACCTTTTTAAGGTCAGGTGTAACCTGAGAGCCTTCAACAAAAAAGTGATACATTAATTTTTCCTCGATGTGATGGAAACCCAGTCACCCTGATGATGTATCTCCAGAACCTCAAGACCCGCGTCAGTATGGGCCTTTTTGACCTCATCTTCCCTGCTGTCTATGATACCTGAGGTTATATAGATACCTCCGCTCTTTAAGTGATCCACCACCACAGGGGTGAGCGGAACCAGGACTCCGGCAAGGATATTGGCTACCACAATGTCGTACTTATCGTAGCCGACCTTGTCCCGGATCTCTTTGTCATCTATGATGTTTCCTATCATCATGTCAAACTTATCGTCAGTTATTCCGTTCTTTTCCATGTTATCGGCAACGGCCGGAACCGCGCACTTATCAAGATCGGTCCCCACACAGTGGCCTGCTCCGAACATCAGCGAGAGGATTGAAAGTACTCCGCTCCCCGTTCCGACATCAAGCACCTGCGCGCCGGGCGTCATATACTTCCTGAGCATCCTTATGCACAGCTGAGTCGTCTCGTGCATCCCTGTTCCAAAGGCGGTTCCCGGGTCAATGTGGAGAACCATGGATGCCTTGTCGACATCCTCATCTTCCGTGCTCTCCCATGTAGGAATCACAAGTATATCATCTATATAGAATTTATGGAAGTACTGCTTCCAGTTGTTGATCCAGTCTATATCCTCAGTGACATCCACAGATATGCTGCAGTCACCTATGTCCGAGAACTGCTTAAGTTCATCGAGTTTATCTTTGATGGCTTTTTTCATTTCATCCGGAGTCATCTTAAGAGACGTGTATTGCCCTTCATCATCGGGGATCTGCACAGTGAGCATATCCTCGTCATCAATCTCCACAAAAAAGCTAAGGAAAGCGGTTCCCACCTCAATCCCTGTGTCCTTCTCATCAGGTTCAAGCTCCGGAGCATCAATAAACATCTGCTCCTTGTCAGAGGCGGAAAGAGGAGCATTATCCTCTATCTGCGCTCCCTCAAGTCCAATATCCTCAAGGCAGCTCACAATAATGTCTTCAGACTCCTCATTGGTTCTTATGCGAAAGCGCATCCACTTCATAAAAAACTCCTTTACAAGACGAAAAGCGCCTGGAGAATCAGGCGCTTAATTTACGAAAAACGCTGATCTGATCAGTGTTCTCTTAAGTTTCCCAGAATTTCTTTTTCTTTTTACCGCCGGAAGGGCCGTTTCCATCATCATTTCCCATCATTCTCTCAGCAGCTGTGAGGGAATCACCGGTCTTTTCATCAAATTTCTTAAGAAGGTCCCTGGCTTCCCTGGACAGTTTCTCGGGCACCTGTACAACCAAAGTGACATAGTGGTCTCCCCTTTGTTCCTTGTCGCGAAGAGACGGTACTCCCTTGCCGCGAAGCCTTACCCTTGTGTCTGTCTGTGTGCCTGCCTTGACATCATAAGCGACCTTGCCGTCAACTGTATCGATAAGAACAGTTCCGCCAAGAGCTGCCACTGCAAAAGATACAGGAACCATTGAATAGATGTTGTAGCCCTCTCTCTGGAAAATAGGATGATCTGATACAACAACTTCAACCAGAAGGTCTCCCCTTGGTCCTCCGTTTACACCGGGTTCACCCTTCTCCCTGATCCTTACGCTCTGACCATTGTCAATTCCTGCCGGTATGCTGACTTTTATCTTCTTGCGGCTTGCTATATATCCACTGCCATGGCAGTCGCCGCACTTATCCTTTATTACCTTACCTGTTCCTCCACAGTCCGGACATGTCTGAACATTTCTGACCGTTCCGAAGAATGACTGCTGGGTATAGACAATCTGTCCCTTACCTCCGCACTTCGAACAGGTCTGGGCCGCTGTGCCCGGCTTTGCTCCGGTTCCGTGACATGTAGGGCACGGATCCTTGATGGTAAGTTCAAGCTCCTTCTCGCATCCAAAAACAGCCTCAAGGAAAGTAATCCTTACACTCGCCCTTAGATTGGCACCCTTCGAAGGGCCGCTTCTTGAAGCACCTCTGCTCCTTCCGCCACCAAAGAAATCTCCGAATATATCGCCAAAAATATCTCCAAAATCAGCACCGTTAAAGTCAAATCCACCGCTGAAGGGATTGCCGCCGCCCTCAAAGGCTGCATGTCCGAACTGGTCATACTGGCGCCTCTTCTCAGGATCGCTAAGTACCGCATAAGCCTCTGAAGCTTCCTTAAACTTGTCCGCAGCAGTAGCATCCCCCGGATTCATATCAGGATGATACTTCTTGGCGAGGACTCTGTATGCTTTCTTTATTTCATCGTCTGAGGCGTTCTTACCTACGCCAAGGACCTCATAATAGTCGCGCTTTTGTTCTGCCATATTTTATTCCACCGTATTTGATACCTTAAATGCTCTTAATAGCCAGACGAATCTCTTCGTCTGGCTATCAGTATATTATATTTCAAATTGCTTCGTTGTCAAACTGTTGCTGCTTATTCGCATTCAGCTTGCTCCATTAATATCAGACTTCTCTGTAATCTCCGTCAACGACGTTGTCGTCACCTGTTGAGGTTGAACTCATATCAGGACCTGCACCTGCTCCCATGTTAGGACCTGCCTGAGCGCCTGCTGCACCCTGTGCATTCTCATACATCTTGGCAAACAGTGCCTGAGCGTCGTTCATGAGCTTCTCCTTCTGGCTCTTGAGAGAATCTATCTCGCTGTCTGAAAGCTCCTTGTCCTTGGTCTGCTCAAGTGTCTCCTTAAGAGCCTTGATGTCATCCTCTACTGTCTGCTTCTGTGATGCATCGATCTTGTCACCTACATCCTGAAGAGCCTTCTCTGTCTGGAATACGAAAGAATCCGCATCATTGCGTGCATCGATACCCTCTTTGCGCTTCTTGTCCTGAGCCTCATACTCCTGAGCCTCCTTAACAGCCTTATCGATATCCTCGTCAGACATATTGGATCCTGCTGTGATCGTGATATGCTGCTCCTTGCCGGTTCCAAGATCCTTGGCTGATACATTTACGATACCGTTTGCATCGATATCGAATGTAACCTCGATCTGAGGAACTCCTCTCATTGCAGGCGGGATTCCATCGAGTCTGAACTGTCCAAGTGACTTATTGTCCTTGGCGAACTGTCTCTCGCCCTGAAGGACATTGATATCAACGGCTGTCTGGTTGTCTGCAGCAGTTGAGAATACCTGGCTCTTCTTGGTAGGGATTGTTGTATTACGCTCGATAAGTCTTGTAGCAACTCCTCCCATGGTCTCAATTGAAAGTGAAAGAGGTGTTACATCAAGAAGAAGGATGTCACCTGCGCCGGCATCGCCCGCAAGCTTACCGCCCTGGATAGATGCGCCGATTGCTACGCACTCATCAGGATTGAGGTTCTTGGAAGGCTCCTGGCCTGTGAGCTGTTTAACCTTCTCAACAACACAAGGTACACGTGTTGATCCACCAACAAGGAGAACCTTGCCGATATCTGAATTGGTGAGTCCGGCGTCCTTCATGGCATTCTGTACAGGGATTGCTGTTCTCTCTACAAGATCATGTATAAGCTCTTCGAATTTAGCTCTTGTAAGGTCTACATCAAAGTGCTTAGGGCCATCTGCTCCTGCTGAAATGAAAGGAAGGTTGATATTGGTTGTTGTAGAAGAAGAAAGCTCCTTCTTAGCCTTCTCTGCAGCTTCCTTAAGTCTCTGCATAGCCATCTTGTCACCTGAGAGGTCAACGCCTTCCTTGTTCTTGAAGTCCTGAACCATCCAGTTGATTATAGCCTGGTCAAAATCATCACCGCCGAGGTGTGTATCACCGTTTGTTGCAAGAACTTCGATGACACCGTCACCGATCTCAATGATCGATACATCAAATGTACCGCCGCCGAGATCGTAAACCATGATCTTCTGCTCTTTCTCGTTGTCAAGACCGTAAGCAAGAGCTGCAGCTGTAGGCTCGTTAATGATTCTCTTTACCTCAAGGCCTGCGATCTTACCTGCATCCTTGGTTGCCTGACGCTGTGCGTCATTGAAGTATGCGGGAACAGTGATGACTGCCTCTGATACCTTCTCGCCGAGATACTGCTCAGCATCAGCCTTAAGCTTCTGAAGAATCATAGCTGAAATCTGCTGAGGTGAGTACTTCTTGCCGTCGATTGTACGGCCGCGGTCTGTACCCATATCTCTCTTGATTGATGCAATTGTGTTTTCAGCGTTTGTTACTGCCTGACGCTTTGCAGGCTCACCGACGATCCTCTCGCCGTTCTTGGTAAATGCCACGATTGAAGGTGTTGTTCTTGAACCTTCCGCATTGGCGATAACGGTGGGCTTACCACCTTCCATAACTGCTACGCAGCTATTTGTTGTACCAAGGTCGATACCGATTATTTTACTCATTTTACTTTCCTCCGTTTTTATCAAAAACTATTGTTTATTGTACATTATTGTGTAACACCGACCATGCTGTGTCTTAGCACGGTGTCATGGAACATATATCCCTTCTGAAGTTCCTGGGCAACGACGCCCGATTCATACTCCTCAGATTCAACCTGCATCACTGCGTTGTGAAGGTTTGGATCAAATTCCTTGCCAAGCGCCTCTATCGGCTTTACCCCAAGATTCTCAAGCTCTGTCATCAGCTGCTTGTAAATCTTGTTCATACCATCTGCAAAAGCTCCGTCTTTCTCAGCTTCGGGAACAGCAGCAAGGCCTCTCTCAAAGTTATCTATAACCGGAAGAAGTTTCTCAAGGACATTTCCCTGTCCCTGCTCAAACATCTGCGCCTTCTCCTTCTCGGTTCTCTTTCTGAAGTTGTCAAACTCAGCCATCTGCCTCATCACCCGGTCATTCAGCTCGTCAACCTTCTCCTTTAAGGGATCCTTTTTTTCTTTCTTGGAAAAGAGCTTTTTCTTACCCTCTGCAGCTTTCTTCTCAGTTTCTTTTTCGCTGCCGCCATCACCGCTATCAGGCTCAGCCTGACCTTCTTTTGGCTCTTCAGTATCCGGCTCTTTTTCTTCTGCCTTCTCCTCAGCCTCTTCAGCTCTCTCCTCGGCCTCCTGTTCAAGCTCCTCCATGATATTCTCAAGAGCAGCTTCCTTATCCTTCTCACTCATGGTGCTGCCTGATGCGCCCTTTGTGTTTTTCTTAGTCTCACTCAATTTATACTGCCTCCTCGCTATCCTTTCTTATACAGGTCATCCAGAGCGTGCCGCATGTTCTTCAAAGTAGTGATGACCTTGTCATAATCCATTCGCTTTGGTCCTATTATTCCAACCGTTCCCTTCATGCCATCTCCAAGTTCATAGGTGGCAGTCACCACGCTGCAGTCCTTCATGGCCTGAACGGGACTTTCACTTCCGATGTACACCTGTATTCCTGTCTCCTGATCTTCAGAAGAAAGCGTATCCTCGACTATACTCGACAGATCCTTGGTATCTTCAAAGGTCGAGATGAGCTCACTGGCCTTGGAAGAATCTGTAAGCTCCGGATACTTTAAGATGTTCATCGTACCGCTTGTATATATCTGAAGATCCTCATCTGCCGTGATTGATTCAGCCGCGGCGTCGATCACGTTCCCGATAATCTCACTGTGTATTCCGGCTTCCTGCTTGACAGAAGCAATAAGTCCGAGGTTGATATCCTCTACAGCAAGTCCGTCAAGTCTTGTATTCATCAGGATATTGAGCTTGAGCATCGTGGCATCATCGAGGGTCTCTTCAACGGTAATGATCTTGTTCTTGATAACATTGCCCTCAATGACGATGGTTGCGAGCAAATGCTCACTGTCCACCTTGGAGATCTGGATAAACTTCAGTTTGTTCTTCCGGATCTGCGGCGCCGATATCATCGTTGCATAATTGGTATCGACTGCAAGAGTCCTGGCAACCTGCTTGAGGAGATTCTCAAGCTTCTCCTCCTTGTCGAGAAGCATGTCTTTCATGTTCTCAACTTCCTTCTCCTTCTCCCTGAGCATCTCATCTACATAGACTCTGTAGCCCTGGTCTGAAGGAATACGGCCTGCAGAAGTGTGCGGCTGAAGTATGAGCCCCATCTCAACAAGGTCTGCCATCTCGTTCCTTATCGTAGCGGAACTGAGATTGAGGTCAGTGTCCTTGGCAATAGTCCTGCTCCCCACCGGCTCTCCGGTCTCCAGATAGTTCCTGACTATCGCATGAAGTATTTTTCTCTTTCTCTCATCAAGTTCCAATCTGCACCTCTTCTTAATGCAATAAATTTAATCATCGGAACGGTTTCTTTTTTGGAGTGTTAGCACTCACCTCATTCGAGTGCTAACATCTTCTTTAACATAAAATATCACTCTGCAATATTATTGTCAACTCCCCAATTATAAAATATGGATAAAAAAAGAAAGCAGACCGTTAAAGATCTGCTTTCAGGTGAATTCTTTTTGTAAGGATCAAAGTCCGATGCGTCCCTGAACCTTGTCATTGACAACGTAGTAAGCTGCATCTTCCTCAGGCTTTACATAAACGCTGAGCTTATTGATATCATCAACGTTACCGCCCATCTCGTACTGGTAGTTGTTCTTGGAGTTCTGTACCAGTGTATCATATGTAACATTCTTGTCGCCATACTGAAGAACGATATTAACCTTAGCTTCATCCTCTGTAGCTGCTGCCTTCTTGGCAGGTTCTGCCTTCTTGGCTGCTGTCTTCTTAACTGCTGCCTTCTTTGCAGGCTTCTCCTCAGCCTTTACTTCTTCCTTCTTGGGCTCTTCTTTAACAGGCTCTGCCTTCTTGGCTGCTGCCTTCTTAGCAGGCTCTGCCTTCTTGGCTGTTGCCTTCTTAGCTACTGTCTTCTTCTCTTCTGCCTTTGCAGGAGCTGCTTCCTTAACCTCAGCTGCAGCAGCCTTGATAGTTGCAGCAGTCTTAACAGCTGCATCTGTCTTCTTAGTCTCTGCCATTTTTTCTTTCCTCCTCAAAATCATACATGATTTATGTGTCTCGGTAAATTGGTCATGCGATTACGAAATAGAGTTTACACCCGTTATTTCGCATTGTCAACGCATTCTCTTGATAATATATCTTATTCTTCCAAGCTCCATGCAGCATAAAACGATATGAGAGTCAGCGAGAACAGTATTCCTGCGGCTATGTCGGACAGCCAGTGAACTCCCGCCAGTGCTCTTGCGCATACTCCGACCACCATTACGACAAGTGCCAGTATTCTCAGCACATTCACAAGCCTCCTGTCGGAAATAAGCCTGTCCCAGGCAAGTATCGCACTGCCCATAACGCTGCAGATGACCAGGGTGTGAGTCGATGGAAATGAAGTCTCAAGTTCAGTCTCATCAGGTTTAATGACCGGTCTGTAGTTAATGGGAATCTTCCCGAAGGCCACATATATAACCGCTACCACCGCGTAAAGGATTCCCAGTCCGATCAGCACCTTACCAACCCCGGATATGCTCTTTGTTCTTAAGAGCCTCAAAAGCCCCATTACCGCAAAACTGATGACCACAACAAAGGCAATGTACATCATGATATCCGACACAAGATCCATTGCCGGATTATAGCCAAATCGCGAAGCAAAAGCGCCGTTTAACGTGGCAAATCCAACAGATGTTCCCTCAAGACCTATGCTCTGCCTGTCCAGAACTGTTGCCAGAACTGAAAATATCGCTGTCACCAAAAGAAGAATAAAAGGTTTCCTGTAATCTGTTCTACTTGTATTCAATTTTCAAGCTCCTTTTTCTGATTGCTCTTTTTCATCTGCCATATACTTCGCTCACAAATTTGCGAAGTCTCTCCATGGCTCTTTCTACTTTTTCCGTATCTATGCAGTACGCCATCCTGAAGTACCCCGGAGCTCCAAAGCCGTCAGCCGGCACAAAGATCAGGTCGTATTCCTTTGCCTTCTTGCAGAACTCAATACTGCTCTCCTCAAGAGCCTTAGGCATGATATAGAAGGTTCCTCCGGGTTTTATAACGCTAAAGCCCAGTTCTGTGAGGGTGTCATAAATGATGTTCATATTGGTCTCATACACTGACAAATCAGCCGTAAGAGAGCACACCTTCGCTACAGCCTGCTGTATGATTGAAGGAGGACAGTTATGTCCCGTTCCTCTTGAGATCTGGCCGCACATAGGAACAATGAGATCCGCGCCTTCACATGCCGGATTGACAGCGACATATCCGATCCTCTCACCCGGAAGCGAAAGAGATTTTGAGAAGGAATAACAGCTTAAAGTATTGTCATAAAAGCCTGATACATAAGGCGAATCCGCGCCTTTAAATACGATCTCTCTGTAGGGCTCATCGGATATAAGGAAAATCGTATGTCCGTACTCTGCGGACTTCTCTTTTAATATAGAAGAAAGTCTGTTAAGTGTGTCCGTGGAATAAGCTATTCCGGAAGGATTATTTGGCGTATTGATAAGTACCGCCATAACCTTTTCATTCAAACACTCCAAAAACGCATCAAAGTTGATCTGGAAAGAATCCGTATCCGCAGGTACAACCGTCAGCTTAAGACCTGCACCTGTTATGTATGGTCTGTACTCCGGGAAAAACGGCGCAAACACTATAACCTCATCGCCGGGCTCTGTGACCGCCCTGACGGCATGGGCTATTGCTCCCGCTGCCCCGGTCGTGGGAAAAATGTGTTCAGCCTTGTAGTTCATGCCAAAACGCTCGTTAAGTGACTTCGCGATTTCTTCCTTATACAACGGATTGCCAAGACTCGGTGTATATCCATGGAGAGTCATTGTGTCCTCTTCATTAAGAAGTCTTATCATCTCGTCGGTAAATTCCCCCGGCACTTCAACGCTTGGATTTCCAAGGCTGAAATCAAAGACGTTCTCATAGCCGATCTCTTTCCCACGGGCTGTAGCATATTCCGAGAGCTCTCTTATAACCGATTTGGCTCCAAGCATTTCTTTGTACTGTCTGTTAATCATATACTCCTCCTTTTCTCTGACCACATTATCATAGGACAAGACCCTGCATTCTGTCCACAATGTTCTCGGTATCCTCAAGAAGTTTCTGTCCTGCCTTCTCGGGGTTTGAATCCTTCTTATATTTAAACACAAAGACCGGGATCCCGGCGCTGTGGAAGGCCATTGCCCCCTTGTAGGACGCAATAAAGCCGGGGATCTTACCCGCGTCTATCCTGGCATTCGGGTTTACTTTTATCTCAATCTCTCCATGCCCTCCCTTGATCTCGGGAATATAAAGAGCATGCGCCTTAGAGCGGACAAGAGATATGCGCAGAAGGTTGTCTGCCGCTGTCGGCACCTCACCGAACCTGTCGATAAGCTCATCCCTCATATCGTCGCACTCCTGCCTGCTCTCAATGCTGGCAATTCTCTTATATATCTCCAGCTTCTGATCCTCGTTCAGAATATACTCGTTTGGTATATATGCGTCCACATCGAGATCTATGCTGGTTGATATTGAACCCAGCACAGCATCCTCCGTGCTCTCACCCTTTTTGTATCTGACGGCCTCTCCAAGCATCTTGCAGTACAGATCGTAGCCGACCGCCTGCATATGGCCGCTCTGTTTTTTCCCAAGAAGGCTTCCGGCACCTCTGATCTCAAGATCCCTCATCGCGATCTTGAAGCCGGATCCGAGGTCAGTAAACTCACGAATGGCAGAAAGTCTCTTTTCCGCCACCTCTTTGAGCATCTTATCCCTCTTATACATGAGGAACGCATAGGCCGTGCGGTTTGATCTTCCGACTCTCCCCCTGAGCTGATACAGCTGCGAAAGCCCCATCTTGTCAGAGTCATGGATGATCATTGTATTTACATTTGGAATGTCAAGTCCGGTCTCTATAATAGTAGTCGAAACAAGAACATCTATCGTGCCGTCGATGAAGTCGTACATAATGCGCTCAAGCTCAGATTCCTTCATCTGCCCGTGGGCAAAGGCAACATTTGCTTCCGGCACGAGTTTCCCGATCTGCGCCGCGACATCTGCTATCGTGTTTACCCTGTTGTATACATAGTAAACCTGTCCGCCCCTTGCAAGTTCTCTTACTATGGCTTCTCTTACAAGTTCATCGTTGTATTCCATTACATAGGTCTGGATCGGCATCCTGTCACCCGGAGCCTCCTCGAGGACGCTCATCTCCCTGATACCGACCAAAGACATGTGAAGCGTCCTTGGAATAGGTGTCGCAGACAGTGTCAGAACGTCAATGTTCTCCTTGAGTGTCTTGAGCTTTTCCTTGTGCGTAACGCCAAAGCGCTGCTCCTCATCGACTATAAGAAGTCCAAGATCCTTGTAGGAGACGTCTTTGGAGAGAAGTCTGTGGGTTCCGACCACGATATCCACAAGTCCCTTCCTGAGATCAGTGAGTGTCTTTTTCTGCTCCGCCGCGGTTCGAAACCTTGACAAAAGGTCTATCCTCACAGGGAAGTCACGCATTCTCTCTGAAAAAGTATTGTAGTGCTGCTGGGCGAGGATCGTTGTCGGAACAAGGACCGCAACCTGCTTGCCGTCCTGCACCGCCTTGAACGCTGCCCTTATCGCTATCTCGGTCTTGCCAAAGCCTACATCTCCGCAGATGAGCCTGTCCATTATCCTGGAAGACTCCATGTCTCTCTTGGTATCCTCTATCGCGGTAAGCTGGTCATCGGTCTCCTGGTAAGGAAACGCGTCCTCAAACTCCTGCTGCCACACGGTGTCACTGCCAAAGACAAAACCTTTTGCCTCCTGGCGCTTTGCATAGAGCTCCACCAGATCCTGCGCAACCTCTTCTACCGCAGCCTTCACCTTAGCCTTGGTGTGGTTCCAGTCGCTTCCACCGAGCCTGTTGAGCTTTGGCTTTCTTGTCTTCTCATCGTCGCCTCCGCCCGAGGCATATTTCTGGATGACATTGAGGCCGGTCGCCAGTACATACAGGTTGCCTCCGTCGCCATACTCTATCTTTATATAGTCCTTGACCACGTGATCAGTCTCTATTTTCTCTATTCCCCGGTATATTCCGAGTCCGTGATCCTCATGCACAACATAATCACCTATCTTAAGCTCGGAAAATCCTTCGATCTTCTCACCTTTATAGGCACTTTTTTTCTTTCTCTTCTTTTTGACATGCTCAGTGAAGATGTCGCTCTCGGCTATCACGGCAAACCTGATATCGGGATACTCAAAGCCTCCGAGGATCTTGCCGTAGTAGGTCATGATCTCGCCGCTGTGAAGTACGCGCCCCGGATCCTCGCTGTAAAAAGCCGTTACCAGATTGTCCCTTAGGTCCTCAACTATCCTCTTTGCCCTTGTCCTTGAGCCTGAGAGTATAAGTACTCTGTAGCCCTGCTTTACATAGCTCTTTAGATCCTTTACCAGGGAATCAAAACTGTTGTTGTAGGGGGCGATGCTCCTTGCCCTTATGTCCCAGCTCTTTTCCGGGGAAAAGAGATTCTGTGAAGCGGGGGTCTGAAGCGTCGATATCAGAACTCTTCTTCCATTTCCCATCCTCGCGATGCAGTTGTCAACAGAATAGAGGACGTCCATCTGTCCCGGGAGAACAAAGCCCTTTGCAGCCCTGTTCTTCATACTCTCCCTGAACTCAGTCTCGATTGCCATGGCGTGCTCTATGACTCTTGCGGGCTCGTCAATAAAAATACAGCTCCTGCCCTTGGGGAACATCTCCTGAAGAGTGACCGTATCCTCATAAAAATATCGGATGTAGCTCTCCAGATTTACCAGAGATTTAAGCTCAAAGAGCTGTTCTCTCAGCTCGTTGGCAGCTGTCTTTAGCTGGTGCGCCTCCTTGGTCTTAAACTCTTTTCTGAGTTGTTCCACGCACCTGTCTGTATCCTCCTGTATCCTGTCCATGCCGTTTCTTAAGCTCTCATCGTCAAGGATTATCTCAGATGCGGGATAGACCTCAATCGATTCAAGCTTCTCCAGTGACCTCTGAGACAGGATGTCAAAGCTTCTTATCGACTGTATCTCGTCGCCCCACAGTTCGATTCTGTAGGGATTCTCCTCCGTAAGGTCAAAGACATCCACGATGTCACCTCTCACAGAGAAATCCCCGGGGCCTTCCACCTGATAGTTGCGCATATATCCCATTGCGACAAGCCTTTTGGCAATCTCTGTCTCATCGATCCTGCTGTGCCTGTCGATGGCAAGAATATTGTTCTTAATAACCTCGGGCTTTATCTGCGGCGACATGAGAGCAGCAAAGGTCGTGACTACCGTTACGGGTCTCCCCTCGAGGAGTCTTCGAAGGCACCTTATCCTCTGTCTTACTATCTCGTTGCTGTGTACGTCTGCCTGGTAAAAGATAAGGTCTTTGGCGGGGTACACCGTGACATTGCGGTCATAAAACTTATAGTCCTCATAGATCTCCTTGGCGCGAAGGTCAGAATAGGTCACTATGATCCTGTACTTGAAGTCTGCTCCGAGCCCGTCTATGAAGTGGAGCTTCTGAGATCCCATGCAGCCCGTCACCTCTGCACAGGCAAAGGGTTTTTCCAGGTACTTGTTTATTTCGTTGTACTGTGTAAGCTCCGAAAGGGGCGTCGTAATAGCTCTCATTATTTTTTACCGTTAAACCTGTTCATGGCGCTTTCAACGCCGTTTTCCATTATCCACACTGCTGCCTGCGAAGCGTCATCTACAGACTCTTTTATCGCTGCCGCGTCATCGCCCTCGAAGTGTCCGAGAACCCAGTCAACCATGTCCCACTCTCTGGGCTTTTTGCCAACTCCGACTCTTATGCGGGTAAACTCATCATGCCCGAGAAGTGCTATTATGTTCTTAAGTCCGTTATGTCCTCCTGCGCTTCCCTTCGGTCTTATGCGTATCTTGCCCACATCGAGTTCGACATCATCGGATATTACGATGAGTTCACTTTTTGTATCGATCTTAAAATAATTACAGATAGGAGCAACCGCTTCGCCGCTCAGATTCATATAAGTCAGGGGCTTTACCAGGATGACCCTCTCGTTTCCGATCCTTCCCTTTCCATAGGCTGCCTTAAACTTCGTCTCGCTAAGACCTATATTATATTTGTCAGACAGAGCATCTATTGTCTCAAATCCTATGTTATGCCTTGTCTTAAAATATTTTTTCTCCGGGTTTCCAAGCCCTACTATCACAAACATTTTTCCTTCTTCCTCACATCTGCCTTTCCCCAAAAGAGATCTCAAAAAATCAAACATATCATTTCCTTTAATGAATAAGGGAGGCTATCGAAAGCCTCCCCTGATAGTAATCTTAGTATTGAATTTTAAATCCTGCTTGTCAAGTCTGATCAGCTTCATTCTCATCTTCAAGCGATGCCTGTGAATAGGCTTCGAGTATCCTGTCCTGAAGAATCCCTCTCATATCAGAGTTGATGGGATGTGCTATATCCCGGTACTCTCCGTCTGCTGACTTCTTACTTGGCATTGCGATGAACAGTCCTCTCTCACCTTCAATAACCTTGATATCATGAACAACAAACTCATCATCAAATGTCACTGAAACCACTGCGCGCATCTTGCCCTGTTTCGAAACTTTCCTTACACGAATATCTGTTATCTTCATGATACATGCCCCCTTTGACAGCTAATCTACAGTTATTCTGTGCTGAATAGTGCAAAACCCACATAACCTGCCTTCTCAAATGATGTATCTCTCGTTATTCTCAACGACGACCTTGATACCGTTCTCTTCCTTATAATATGAGTTTGCCTGTATCGTTCCGTGGCTCTCTACAATGCAGTTCTCAATATGCGAATTGTCTCCGATATATACGTCATTGAGAATAATTGAATTCTTGATGTAGCAGTTATTACCGATAAACGCTCCTTTGAAGATAACCGAATCCTCCACAGTTCCGTTTATGATGCAGCCGCTGGAAATAAGTCCGTTCTTTATGCTGACACCCACGTTGTATTTTGCGGGCGGCAGATCTACAACCTTGGTGTAGATACCCGGATATTCCCTGAAGAAATACTGACGGATCTCCGGCTTTAAAAAGTCCATATTGGTTCTGTAGTAGTCTTCGACCGAAGCGATGTTACTCCAGTACTCCTTGATCTTGTATCCGTAAATCCTCTTCATGTCCTTGTATCTCACAAGGATGTCTCTTACAAAGTCATATCTCTCTTCTTCCTCAGCTCTCTCAATGAGCTCGATGAGCTGTCTTCTCCTTATTACATAGATACCGCAGGAGATTGTATTGGATTTGGATACCACGGGCTTCTCCTCGAACTCCTCGATCCTGGATTCCTCATTCATACGGATAGTTCCGAATCTCTCGGTGTCCATCGTCGCAGGCATGTCCTTGCATACAACCGTAATGTCAGCCTGCTTCTGGATATGGTACTCAAGAAGTTTGCCGTAATCCATCTTGTAAACGCAGTCGCCCGATGTGATGATGACATAAGGCTCATGGCAGCTCTTTAAGAACTCAAGGTTCTGTGCTATGGCATCCGCAGTTCCTCTGTACCAGAGGTTGCCGGAGGCCTTAACTGCCGGAGTAAACACATACAGACCGCCCTGCTTGCGTCCGAAGTCCCACCACTTTGAGGAACTAAGGTGTGTGTTCAGGCTCCCTGCATTGTACTGGGTAAATACTGCGACCGTCTGAACATGTGAATTAGTCATGTTGCTCAGGGCAAAGTCGATACTCCTGTAAAAACCGGCAACAGGCATGGCACATACCGCTCTTCTCTTGGAAAGATCCTGCATCCTGCTGCTACTGCCACCCGCTAAAATTATTCCAATCGCCCTCATACCTGGTCACCTGCCTTATCTAATGTTCTTCCGCTGTCGAGGATACCGTCTTTGTAGTCTTCAGCAGTAGTAATACCTGCTACCATGGTGTTCTTGCCTATCCTGACACCATTCGGAATGACAGTTCTCTCTCCTATTGTTACAAGACCTTCGCAGTATATACCGGGCTTGGTCTCATTGGGCGCTTCCTCAAAAGCTCCCAGTTCAACGCCAGAGCCGATTTTGGCTCTTTCTGCAATTATTGACTTCTCTATCCTGCAGTCACTTCCTATCTCAGTCTCATTCATGATGATGGAGTGACTTACAACGCTTTCCTTGCCGATCTTGACGCCGGGGCCGATAACGGAATTGTAAACCTTGCCGTCTATCTCACATCCCTCTCCGACAATGCTCCTCTCGATTGCGCTGTCGGGTCCGAGGTACTGCGGAGGCTGTACGTCGCTTGCCGTGTATATCTTCCAGTACTCTTCGTAGAGGTTGAATTCAGGAACGATATCGATAAGCTCCATGTTGGCTTCCCAGTATGATGTAAGAGTTCCCACATCCTTCCAGTAACCGTCAAACTCGTAGGCATACAGAGACTGTCCCTTCTCCTTGCAGTAAGGGATTATGTGCTTACCAAAATCAAGTCCCGCCTGGTCCTTATTCTTGATAAGAGCCTCTTTAAGAACGTCCCAGGTAAAAATATAGATACCCATGGATGCCAGATTGCTGCGAGGGTGCTCGGGCTTCTCCTCGAAGTCCACAATCCGCTTGTTCTCATCGGTGATCATAATTCCGAATCTGCTAGCCTCCTCGATCGGAACAGGCATAACCGCTATGGTAGCATCCGCTCCGCTCGACTTGTGGAAATCAAGCATTGTCTCATAATCCATCTTATAAATATGGTCACCTGAAAGAATCAGAACGTAGTCAGGATTATAATTCTCCATGTACTCCATGTTCTGATAAATAGCGTTGGCTGTTCCTGTGTACCACTCGCTGTTTGCACTCTTTTCATAGGGAGGGAGAACCGTCACTCCGCCAAAATTACGATCCAGATCCCACGGTATTCCAATTCCTATATGGGAGTTAAGTCTGAGCGGACGATACTGTGTCAGAACGCCTACAGTGTCCACTCCCGAATTGATACAGTTGCTCAGGGGAAAATCAATGATCCTGTATTTTCCTCCAAAAGAAACTGCCGGCTTAGCCATCTTGGATGTCAGTACACCCAGTCTGCTGCCCTGTCCTCCTGCCAAAAGCATGGCGATCATTTCTTTTTTTATCATGTTCCACCTCGCTGCAATATTTATTGTTGATTCACCAAAAACCGCTTTTTTCTTATTTTTCAGTATAGCACAATGCCCCGGTTAAAAAAACATTTAATAAGGTAAATTGCCGAATAATTTGGTTAAACGTTTTCGAATTTTCTGATTTTTTGACAATGGGTAAATTAGTGCTAGAATCAAAGTAACTTTTTACATAATTTTGAATCGAGGCTGATATGTATACAATTGATTTTAAAAAACCGGTACACGTATATTTTATTGGAATTGGCGGGATCTCAATGAGCGGTCTTGCTAAAGTACTTATTAAAGAGGGCTTTAAGGTCTCGGGTTCCGACTCCAAAAAGTCAGACATGACAAGCGCTCTTGAGGCAGAGGGAATCAGGATTTTCTACGGACAGAAAAAGGAAAACCTTGATCTGGTTTCACCTGTCGATGTAGTCGTTTACACAGCGGCAGTTCATCCTGACAACCCTGAGTTCATGGCAGCCAAAGAGGCCGGGATTCCAATGCTCACAAGAGCAGAGCTCCTTGGTCAGATCATGAAGGAGTACGATATTCCCATAGCTGTCAGCGGCACACATGGCAAGACCACCACAACTTCCATGCTCTCCAAGATACTGCTTGAGGCAGACACTGATCCCACCCTCTCAATCGGAGGGATCTTCAAGGATATCGGAGGCAACATCCGCGTTGGCAATTCGGAGTACTTTGTCACTGAGGCCTGTGAATACACCAACAGTTTCCTGAGCTTTTTCCCCAAGATCAGCATCATTACCAATATAGATGCGGATCACCTCGACTTCTTCAAAGACCTTGACGACATCAGGCATTCTTTTACCAGGTTCGCAAATCTTCTCCCTGATGACGGTACCCTCGTCATAAACGGAGAGATTGAAAGACTTGATGAGATCACAGGGGATCTTAACTGCAGGATCCTTACCTACGGACTTGAGAGCAGCTTTGACTACTACGCTACAGATATATCTTATGATGATCACGGCAATCCCTCTTTTACGGCTCATCTTCCCGGAGGAAAAGAGCTTCATATAAGTCTTGCCGTGCCCGGCATCCACAACGTTTATAATGCGCTTGCTGCCACGGCAGTCAGTGATATTCTCGGTATTGACTATACGCACATCGTATCGGCTCTCTCGCTTTTTGGCGGTACCAGCAGACGCTTTGAGCTAAAGGGCGAGGTTGGCGGAATTACAATAGTAGATGATTATGCCCATCACCCGACAGAGATAAGTGCCACATTAAAGGCTGCCCTGAACTATCCACACAACAAGATCTGGTGTGTATTCCAGCCGCATACCTACACCAGGACAAAAGCTCTTTTGAATGAGTTTGCACAGGCACTCTCCACTGCCGACCATGTTGTCCTCGCCGACATTTACGCCGCAAGAGAGACAGATAATCTCGGCATCAGCTCAAAAACCCTGTGTGACAGGATCAGGGAACTGGGACACGAGTGTAATTATTTTCCAACTCATGACAGCTTTGATGAAATAGAAAAATTTCTTCTGCAAAATTGCACTAAAGGTGATTTGTTGATAACAATGGGAGCCGGTGATGTGGTGAAAATAGGCGATGAACTGCTCGGCAGATAAAACTTATCCACATTTCCACTAAATAATTCCATTTATGTAAACCAAATATGGTGGATAAAGGTCTGACTTCTCTCCTCGCACAGTCAGACCTTATTCTTTGTCCCGGGGCAATAATAATCCACGTTATCCACATTGTCCACAAAACTCCTCCAATTAAGAAACCCTTGATATTTACTGGATTTCTTCGTCACTTTTTCCATATCATTTTAAAAATCCCCATGCTATAATCTGAATTGTTCCGAAGAACCAAACAATTCTTTTTCGGATATTTTATGAAGTAGGTGATGAAAGTTTATGATGGGGCGTGTGACGATCAGTTCTAATTGTGGGGAGGATTCTACTTATGTTTCCAACATCTTTATTGACGAATATATGCAGGACGCAAACGATGCGCAGATTAAGATCTACCTCTTTTTACTGCGTATGATGAGTGCGAATTTACCTACCAGTGTTACGGCTCTGGCAGATAAATTCAACCACACGGAATCAGATGTTTTGCGATCACTTAAGTATTGGGAGAAAAAAGGCCTGATAAGCCTTGAATATGATCTCTCCCATAATCTTATAGGTATACATATGGAGGACATTGTCGCAGGTGCTCAGAGGTACTACGGCAGGAGAAAAAGTGATTCTTCCGAGTCCCTCATACAGTATCCGCTGCAAAACAGCAGACAGCAGGAGCAGGCAGTGGAAAAAGCCGGCGCAGTTCCCGAAAAGCCGCACTACTCTGCCATGCAGCTATCGCAGTTCAAGCAGTCAGCAGGGTCTAATCTCCTGTTTCTTGCAGAGTCATACTACGGAAGGCCGCTGACACCGACAGAGATGTCCACTGTATATTACATACATGATGAACTGCACTTTTCAGAAGACCTCCTGGATTACCTGATGCAGTACTGCGCAGGTAACCATAAGAAAGATTTCAGATACATGGAGAAAGTTGCCATCAACTGGAATCAGAAAGGCATCAAGTCGCCTAAGCAGGCACAAGCAGAAATCGGAAGGCATGACAGTAACATAACTGCTATCATGCGCTCACTCGGTATGGAAAACAGTCCCACTGACAAGGAAGTATCCTTTATTAGTAAGTGGGGCGGGGAGCTGGGGTTTACGATGGAAATAATTTTGGAAGCCTGCGACCGCACTGTTATGGCGACACAGAAGAATCGTCTGAAGTACTGTGACAAGATTCTTCGAAGCTGGCATGAGAACAGCGTTTCTACCAAGGAGGACATTGCCAGACTGGATGATCTTTTTACCGCAGAGCTTGCAAAAAAGAGATCCGCAGCTTCCAAATCATCCATCGATACCAATCTTCGTTTAGACGGATCATCTATCCGCCCTGGCGTAACCAGGAACCGTTTTACTCAGATTCAGGAAAACAGCTATGATTTCACTGAACTGGAAAAACAGCTTCTGGACAACTAAACTTTCGATCTGTATTGGGGAATCAGATCAAATCATTCACATGAGCTCGACCCTGTACTATTGGTCCGGCGGCGGCATCCGCCCTCCCCGGAACACGTACAGGGTTAAGTTTTTTAAGGAGAATTTCCGTATGGCATTGACCAATGCTCAGTATGACGCAATAATGCACGAATATGAAAACAGACGCTCCATTCACAGGCAGGAACTCGAGGAGCGTCTTCAGAGTGTCTATGAAAGTGTTCCGGGCTACAAAGAGCTGGACGAAGAAACAGCTTCTGCCAGCGTTGACTTCGGCAAAAGACTTATTGCCGGAGAAAAACTCGACCGGAGCATCCTGAAGAATAAACTTTTGGAGCTTTCCAGGCAAAAGCAGCTCCTTCTTATCGAATCCGGATATGCTCCGGATTTTCTTGAGATGGGTTATACCTGTCAGGACTGCAGGGACACCGGCTATATAGGTAATGAAAAGTGCCACTGCTTCAGGCAGAAGATAATCGAGACCCTATACGACAAATCAGGTCTCCGGATTCTTACAAGATCCTGCAATTTCAGGAAGATGACTGCCAAATACTACCAGGGCGAAGATCTTACCAGGTTCCTGAAGGCCAAGGAAGTGGCTGAAGATTTTATAAATAATTTTGGGTCTGACTACCAAAATCTCTTTATTTATGGTACAGTTGGTACGGGCAAATCCTTCTTGTCCATTTGTATCGCAGATGAACTGCTCAGAAAAGGTCATTCGGTACTGTATTTCAGCTCACTGGAGCTGTTTAAGCTCCTTTCCCGAAACACCTTTGATAACAATGGCAAGCAGGATCGCAAAGCTATATATGATGATCTTTATGGATGTGAGCTTTTAATTATTGATGACCTTGGGACAGAGCTTACCACTTCTTTTGTTGCATCCGAGCTCTTCTCCATTATCAACGAGAGAGATATGCGCAAGAGAGCCACAATCATAACCACCAATCTGTCACTCGAGCAGTTGCAGCATACATATTCAGATCGTGTTTTCTCGAGGGTTACAAGCAACTATCGGATACTTAAGCTGTCCGGTCAGGATATTCGCAAAATACAGAAAATTGCCAAAAAAGAAAGCGAGGATGTGAAATAATGCCAAAGAGAGAAGAAAAGCGTAATCTTGAGACCATACCTGTTGGTTCTCTGGGCATGATCCCTTTAAAAGGCACCAGACCTCTCGCCGAAAAGGTAGATTATTACCTTGTAAAGTGGAGAGCAGAGAGGGAGAACGAGCATAAGGGCAGCCTTGCTTTCACCGGCTATGAGCGCCCCACTTATATTCTGGATGCCGAGATCCCAAGGTTCGGTACAGGCGAAGCAAAAGGTGTTATCAAGACTTCGGTAAGAGGTGATGACCTCTATCTTATCGTTGATGTCTGTAACTATTCCGAGACATATTCACTCTTTGGTCAGATCAATCACATGTCTCCCGATGATCATTATCAGGATCTTAAAAGAATCATTGCTGCCGTTGGAGGCAAGGCCAGAAGGATAACAGTTATCATGCCCTTCCTCTACGAGTCCAGACAGCATAAAAGAAGTTCCCGTGAGTCCCTCGACTGTGCGATCGCTCTTCAGGAGCTCGTCAATATGGGTGTTGACAACATCATCACCTTTGACGCGCATGATGCCAGGGTTCAGAACGCTATCCCATTAAATGGTTTTGAGACCGTAAGAACAACTTATCAGTTTATAAAGGCTCTGCTTCGCAATGTATGGGATCTTAAGATAGATTCCGAGCACATGATGGTAATAAGCCCCGATGAGGGTGGAATGAGCAGGGCAATCTATCTTGCCAGTGTCCTCGGACTCGATGTGGGCATGTTCTACAAGAGGCGCGACTACACAACCGTAGTTGACGGCAGGAACCCCATTGTATCCCATGAATTCCTTGGGACAAGCGTAGAAGGCAAGTCGGTGATCATAGTTGATGACATGATATCCTCAGGAGAGAGCATGCTGGATGTGGCGCGGGCTTTAAAAGACCGCAAGGCTTCAAGGATCTATGCATTTTCAACCTTCGGTCTGTTTACCAGCGGTCTTGAAGAATTTGACAAAGCTTATAAAGAGGGCATTATTGACAGAGTTCTCACCACAAATCTTATATACCAGACACCCGAGCTTCTTTCCAGGGAGTGGTATATAAGCTGTGATATGAGTAAGTATATTGCCTATCTCATAGATACCCTCAATCATGACGCATCGATCAGCGATCTGTTAAATCCCGTTGAGCGAATCAACAACATAATTGAGAGATACAAAAGCGGAGAGCTAAGGGCATCGCTCGAAGCTGAGAAAAAGCAGCAGAAATAATGAGAACCACCGGCTTAGCCGGTGGTTCGTTTTACATTTATCAGATCTTTAATATCCATAAGTTCATCTACACGCCTGTATAGCTTGCGGCTAAGCTCTTCATCCGGCTCTGTGAGGTCGGGCACCATTATCACGTTGCACCCCGCAAGGTACGCGCTCGTTACACCATTTGGAGAATCCTCCACGGCAAAGGTCTCGCCGGGATCAAGCTTAAGCTCCCTGCAGGCATAGGCATAGATGTCAGGTGCAGGTTTTCCCTTTTCAACCATGTTCGCGCAGATTATCTTGTCGAAACAGTCAAACAGATCTATCTTTTTGAGATATCTCTCGGCCCTTCCAAAGTTATTGGCAGTCACCAGAGCGGTAAGAATGCCGTTTTCCCGCAGCCATCCAAGGATCTGCCTTGCTCCGGGCTTTAGGGGAATGCCGTTTTCCCTTATAATGTCCTCAACCAGAAGCTTCCTGTACTCTCTCACCGCCTGATAGTCGAAGTCCTCGCCAAACATCTCCCTGAATCTCAGCGGCGCAAAAGGCCTTCCGAGAGACCTGAATTCCAGAGCGAAGTCATCACTTACCTCGTATCCAAAATGCCTGAGTGCCTCAGGCCACGCCTTCTGGTAGTATTTTTCGGTATCTGTCAGTGTCCCGTCGAGATCGAAGAGCACCGCTTTAATTCTCATTTTATCCATATCAGAATCCCAGATTGTCATTTACAAGGATCACATGTATCCTGTCCTTGTGCCTTGAATAGCGCGTTATCAGAAACTGGCAGCAGATGGTATCAGGCGACTTGCAATCCATGCAGGCTCCGGTTTTTGCGCATGGCGTAGACAGCCCAAAGCGCTGGGCATTGATAGGAGCTGCCACATTCCTGGCCCTCTTCATCGCACTGTCGAGGTCGCTGCATATCTTGTTCATGCCAACTATAAACAGGACTTTCCTCGGTCCCTGAGCAATTGCCGACACTCTGTTGGAATTGCCGTCGATATTGACCAGTATTCCGTCATCAGTCATGGCATTGACACTTGAGAGAAATACATCGGCGTCGTAGGCTGCGAGCATTGCTGCCCTCTTATCCTCAGCTGCATCCCTGTCAATAAAGTTGTAATTGCCCTTTTTGAGCGCGTCCACAAGACCGATCTCCCATGCGCTCATAGCACCGCCCATTGTGACACTGCTTCCCTCAGCAATGAGTTCAAGCGCCTTTTCCAAAGCCTCACCACTGCCGGCAGCATAGTATCCTGTCATGTTCCTTGATTCCAGCCCCTTAATGACCTTCTTAGCCAGAAGCTCATTTCTCCTTAAGATCATCTCATTCATCCTCTTTCCCTCCATATCCTCCAAAATCATTCAGGTCTGTTTATGCCATATTTCTTCATTGCCTGCTTCATAAAAATCGGCTGAACGATGAAAATGATAATATAGCCTGCCGCAAAACAGATGATAAGCGAGTGCGCAAGCATCTCTCCAAAGTTCAGCGCTGCCATGCCTCCGCTATTTTTCATCGCCATATTATAGGCGAAGAAGACCATTGCAAGAGTCATTAAAGGTGTATAGATCAGGTTTGAGACAAAGCTCTCCATAAGTCTTGCCGAAAGCGATCCTCTCTTTAGGCCGAGCGCACCGCACACTGCGCCGCATGCCTTTCCCATCGGGATTATCAGTCCTATCGCAAGACTGATCAGAAAACTCAGAATGAAACTCACCAAAAAGCCGGGTATTGTGAAATGCCCCGATGACAGATTCCCGATAAGTGACATAAAAAAGCTCATGGTAACTGCCATTTTTAAAGAAATGTCCCTGCCTGCCTTTTTCATCTGTTCGTTCATTAAAACCTCCGTAAGACCTTAAAAGATTACTCTGTTTCTGCCGCTCTGTTTGCCTATATAAAGCTTTTTATCAGCTTCCGCTATCGTCCTTTCAATACCGCTTATCTCGCTGTATTCATCTATCCCGAAAGTCATCGTGACCTTTATCGGCGTACCTTCAAAACTAAATTCCTTCTGCTCTATTGTCCTTCGCAGGCCGTCAAGTATCTTAAGCCCCTCGTCTCCGTTTACTCTTGGAAGCACGAACAAAAATTCCTCACCGCCCCATCTCGCAACGTAGCCTGTACCTTTCATGTATTCCTTAAAAATACCTGCAATCTCCGATAATATAAAGTCTCCGGCATCATGTCCGTATGTATCATTGATTTTCTTAAAGAAATCAATATCTCCTATAGCAATGCAAAAGAGATATTTCTCCGACTTACTCTCTCTTCTCATCTCTTCGAGTTCATCCTGCATAAACCGCCTGTTCATAAGACCGGTCAGCGGATCTGTCTCTGACATCTCCTTCAGTTTCCTGTTGTACTCCCTCAGCCTGTACTCGGACTCAATATACTGGTTGCAGAAATGATAAGCCACTATGGCAAGGCAGACAGAAAAGAGAATAATATTGGTATATACGATAAAAAAGTGCGGCGGCGTATTTGGCACAAGGATCGACGCCCCAAATGGTGTGAGATACGAAATCAGGCAAATGGCCATGCCCATTGCCATACTCGAGAGAATCTTTTCCCTGCGGCCGCTCGTCGGATCATACCACAGTATAAGAAAATTGATATAGATAAAATTCTGGAAAGAAGCTCTCCATCCGAAAACCACGGTCAGAAAACCTGTTATGATCGTGGCACTGATTATCAGATAAGTAAGACATATCTTTGAATTTCTGGTATACGATTCGGCAAATATGCCGGCATAAATAACAAACCCGGCAAAAAAGATCAGGCACGGTTTTAACCCAAGATGAATGACTGCGGAATATATGCCCATCACAAGATAAAACGGCATCATAACCATGATCACTCTCCTTATTAAAAGGAGCAGCCCGTTTGCCTCATCTTCATTGCGGGATTCCTTATTGAGAAAGCCTAAGAGTCTGTTAAACAATCCCATGGGACTATCCTCCCGGACAGGTATTATCCCTGCAGTCCATTAGCCTGACGTATCATATCCTCCACCACGATGTCATAGATCTCACCTATGCTGTTACAATACTCAAGAAGCTTCCATGGTTCATTGGTGTGAAAATGAATCTTGACCAGATCCTCGTCTCCTGCTGCGATGAGCGAATTACCCTCAAAGTTCTCCGTTATATAATCTGCGATCTCATCCTCATCAAGATCCTCATCTCTTCTGTCGATGAGAAGCTGCGTATCGTAGCGGTATGCAAACTGATCGTCTTCAGCGTCTATACTGTTTACTCCCATAACATCCTCCATTGCATAATTATTATAACTATTTTATCACCATATACCCTTTACAACAAACAAAAACCGCAGAGAAACTATATTCCCTGCGGCTTTGCCATTTATGTAATTTTATTTAAACTCTGATGATCAGCATCACTGTTTTGATCAGTGTCCGCCCTCTTCTTCATACTCGTGCATATGATCATCCTGCTCACCTGCATTCGAATCACTTTCTCCCGCAGTCTTTGCTGCATGTCCAAGCGTTACATTGTAGGTAGCTTCTGTGTACTCCTGTCCGTTCTGTCTCATTACCTTTATAGAAACTTCTGTTCCTGCTGCATAGTACTGAAGTCTGTTCTGGAGATCATCCATTGATGTTATCTCCTCACCGTCAAACTCAGTTATTACATCGCCTTTTGCAAGGCCTGCAGCTTCTGCTCCGCCGCCTCTTGTAACCTCTGCAACATATACTCCGCGAGGGATACCGTAGCCCTGGGATACCTCAGCAGTAACACTGACTCCTGATATGCCGATGTATCCGCGGTCGGCACTTGAAACCTTGAGCCTTGTCTGCTCGTTCATAAGCTTGTCGATTATAGGCTGTGCAACAGAGATGGGGATGGCATATCCCATTCCTTCAATTGTATCTCCGCCAATCTTATTGGAGTTGATACCTATAACTTCACCCTGGAGGTTAAGAAGTGCACCACCTGAGTTACCGGGGTTAATTGCTGCATCAGTCTGAATAAAAGTCTGTGAAACTCCATCCTCAAGCTCAACATCACGGTTTACTGCTGAAATAACACCTGTAGTAACTGACTGGCCATATCCAAGCGCATTACCTATGGCAATAGCGGGCTCACCAAGCTTAAGTGCGTTGCTGTCTCCCAGTGTTGCGATCTTAATTGAATCCCTTGTGTCACCGGAGATGTCGTCAAGCATAACAGCGATAACGGCAAGATCCATATCAGAATCTGTTCCTTTTACAACAGCTTCAACTGTAGAGTCATCTGTAAATATAACTTCAAGCGAGTCAGCGCCTTCTATAACGTGGTAGTTGGTTGCAATGAGCAGCTCTGAGTCATTCTCTCCAACAATGATGCCGCTTCCCGATGCAGTAGCCTCTTCCTGCTGTACATATCCAAAGAAGCTTGCGGATGCCGTGTAATTATTGTGGATCATTACCATAGCAGGCATAACTTCATCAACAACTGCCGTCACGTCCGTCACAACAGCCATGGTCTCTCCGCTCACTGTCGTGGTCTGGATCTGCGTATCGTCTGATTCAGCATCACGGGAGTCGTCCTGAGCTGTCTCATCGATGGCCTCCGGCTCATCAATTACAGCTTCCTCCTCGGTTCCGGATGCAAAAAGTCCCGATCCTCTGAACACAGTGTTATATGCGAAATAGGTTCCCCCTGCCACAAGAGCCAGTGCCGCCGCAATAGCAACGATAATTGCAAATGTATGTTTTTTCTTAACAGGCGGAGTCTGTACCGTCTGGCTTCCTATATTGGAGGCATTGTACTGATATGTGCCATAGGCAGGCTGTCCGTTTTGATTGTAGTTGTAGCTGCTCTGTCCGTATGAGTAGCTGTAGGTGCCTGCGTTGTTGTTGCCATAGCTGCCTGCGTAGCTTCCGGTGCTGCCATAAGTGCTCTGTCCGCCGTAGCTGTTCTGATTGTTCACGGTGTTCTGACCACTGAAGGCTCCGTTTGAATACCCGCTGTAAGGGTTGGTATTTGTCGTTCTATTTACATTCCACTGATCCGTACCCTGAGCACTTCCTGCAGCGGATTCTGTATTATTGAATAGCTGTTCGTTTTTTTCATCTTCATACATGATGATGACCCTTCCTTTCCTCTGTTTTATGACTTTAGTATAAAATGGAACTGTGACGGAATTGTGTTTAATTTATGATTAAATAATTAATATTGCCATAAAATGATCCGGTTCGTATAAACATTCAGAACACAAGCAGGAAAGCCAACCAGGAAAGGAAGGTACACAAAATGAGAATAATAAACCAGATACTTATGCTTTTGAGATTATCAAGAAGAAAATACATTGCCTGCCCTCTTGGCAGATAAGAGCTTCCTTAATAATCTTCCTCCAGGATGCTTATCTCCATGTAGTCGAACGGGACTTCCTCAATAAAAGAGTCTTTTGTAAATCTGCATTTTGCATGAAGCTGGAAGTCCTTCACGGTGCTGTCAAGCCAGATTGGTTTTGACAGATCCATCTCATAGCAGGCTTTTTCAATTGCATTCATTACTTTCTGGGTTCTGGTATCAGTGCTTTCATCGCACACTACCAGATCTTTTAACATGTGGTTATCTTTAAAAAGTCTTATCCACATTCTAAACATATGTCAGAACCTCTCTTTATAATATATTGTGACAATGCTCATTGTACCAAATCCCCGGCCCGATTGCATTAAAATAAGGATCAGCCTATGTTTGGCCGATCCTTATTATCCACAATATTACTTAAGTTTTGCAGTCTTTGCAGCTCCGGTCTTATTGATCGTAGTAACGAATTTCTTCTTCGCTGTTTTAGTTCCTGACTTTATCTTGATATATGCCTTTTTCTTAATGCCCTTAAAAGCATTCTTGCCAATCTTTACCTTGGTATTATGGAATGTAATACTCTCTAACCTGGAGCAGCCGGTGAACGCGCTGCTTCCTATGGAGGTAACATTCTTGCCTATAACAAGAGTCTTTAGCTTGCTGTTCTTCTTGCATGCGCTTGCGCCAATGGCTGTGACCTTATAGGCTATCTTATTCTTGTCATATACCTTATCAGGGATCGTCAGCGACTTCGTTCCGGTGCCAGCCTTTGTTAGTGTAACTGTCGGATTCTTGCTCGATGAGTTTGTCACCTTGTAGGTCATTGACTTATAGGTAAAGGCCTTTCCCTTTGCAAGCGGCTTCTTCACTGCTTTCTTGATCGTGAAAGTCTCCGTCCGGGAAGATCCCTTAAATCCGTTTTTCCCGGTAATAATTATCTGCGCGGTTCCAACCTTTGTATTGTTTTTGTAGCTGAGAGTATAATCAGTTCCCTCTTTCAGCGTCTTTTGGTTGTAAGTAAGACTTACCTTAGGTTTAATGGCTTTGCCGGTGTAAGTGTAAGAAGACGTCTTGAGCGTATAGTTTGCGCTGTAAATACTTGCAGGTACAATTGTGAAATTAAAGGTTCTTGATGATCCTGCAAATTCACCTATTCCGGTGATAACTGCAGTTGCATTTCCGGGGTTTACATTATTCTTATAGGTAACTGTGTAGTCAATACCCTCCTCCAGCTGCTTCGAATTATAAGACATAGTTATTGAAGGCTTGAGCGGCTTTCCTGTATAGACCAGATAATATCCGGACATCGACCAGTTTGCCCAGCTGATATCACGCCCTTTTACCTCGAGCGGCATTGTCAGTGTTCTGCCATCTACTGCACTGATCATCGAAAGCGTTGTCTTGCCTGTCTTAACCGGAATTATACTTCCGCCCTGGATCCTTACTACCGATGTGTCCGCAATCGATATCCTGTCATTTGGATAGCAGAAAGATGAATACTCCGTTTTACCATCTCTTGTTGCGCTTACACTGATTATCTCCTGAATGTCTGAACATGGCGTTTCCGTGCCGGGATAGAACTCTATCTTTTCATTGGAATAGTAGCGCCAGATTATCCTGGATCCTGTGATATTGGATCTTGGAATGTCAATAGAAACAGTAGTCAGTGCATCGTTGGCAGGCTGATAGGAATTGCCGCTGTTGCTGTTCGCAAACTCCTGAACCCAGAAAACAGTTCCGTCATATACAAAGCACCCAAAGCCTACTCTGTTATAGTAGTCTCTTAGCATATTCCTTCTATGTCCCTGCCCGGAATAATTGTCGTTGTCCTCTCTCCAGGCCTTGAACACCGAATAAGCACTGCGATAACCGTATGCGATATTCTCTCCTGCCGCAGTATAACTGTAACTGTCAGGATATGCCGAAAACGGGCTTGATCCATTCGGACGGGTATGCGCATACATCACCGCAAGTTCTGCCGCTCTCTTCATGGCTGCCTTCTCGAGTTCATAATCATATTGAAGAGGCTCAAGATGCGTTTGCATAAGCTTTTGTGAGTCGGTCTCATCCCAATACCAGGCCTCAGATGAAGCCCTGAATTCATTGACCATGTTGAGCATACTTCTTGCCTCTGTCTGCTCGTATTTGCCGGTCAGAGCTGCTGTAAAGGTGCCATCAGCCCTTGCAGATATTGGCGGTGACATCAGCAGTATGAACATGACCGATGCCATTATAAATAGAGTTCGTCTGATCTTTTTCACATATTCTCCCTTCAGAGCAGATTTCAGCTCGAAGTGCACAAGACTGCGGTAACTGGTCCTTGCATTCCCCATCAGTCTTCATATCCGTTAGGGTTATTGCTCTGCCATCTCCAGGAGTCCTCGCACATCTCCCTGATTCCGTTCTCTGCTTTCCAGCCAAGTTCTCTCTCTGCTTTATCAGCCTTTGAATAGCAGGTTGCGATATCACCAGGGCGTCTTGCCTGGATCTCGTAGGGGATCTTGACTCCTGTTGCCTCTTCAAAGTTCCTGACTATATCAAGGACGCTGTAGCCAACACCTGTTCCCAGATTGTAAATGTTGAGGCCGCTACCGGGTGCAAGCTTTGCAAGAGCCTTGACATGTCCGACTGCAAGATCAACCACATGGATGTAATCTCTTACGCCGGTTCCGTCCGGAGTGTCATAGTCATTGCCGAATATATTGAGCTTTGGAAGCTTGCCTACCGCAACCTGTGTTATATAAGGCATCAGATTGTTGGGGATGCCGTTGGGATTCTCACCGATCATGCCGCTCTTGTGTGCTCCGATGGGATTGAAATATCTCAGAAGGACCACATTCCACTCAGGATCTGCTTTCTGGATATCAGAAAGGATCTGCTCAAGCATTGACTTGGTCCATCCGTAAGGGTTGGTGCACTGTCCCTTAGGGCACTCCTCTGTAATCGGGATAAATGCAGGATTGCCATAGACCGTTGCAGACGATGAAAAGATGATGTTCTTGCAGCCATGCTTTCTCATGACATCAACGAGGGTAAGTGTTCCTGTGATATTGTTGTCATAATACTCCCAGGGCTTCTGAACTGATTCGCCAACTGCCTTAAGTCCTGCAAAATGTATAACACTTTCGATATTCTCTTTGGAAAAGATATTCTCGAGAGCCTGTCTGTCTCTGATGTCCGCCTCGTAAAAAGGAACCTTCTTACCGGTAAGCTTCTCAACTCTCTCAAGTGACTTCCTGCTTGCGTTGGCAAGATTGTCCATTACTACGACATCCTTACCCGCATTCTGAAGTTCAACCACAGTATGTGATCCGATATAACCTGCTCCGCCTGTTACAAGAATTGCCATGTCTACCTCTTTCTGATTATTTTACAACAATCCAATTTGTTCTGATGTTCTTTTTTCTATTCCATATTTTATCGGCAGTACACTGTTCTTACAACTTCCTTATGTTACAAATATCTGTCATTATGTTAATTTATGTTACTGTTCAGTCAGAAATGCGCACTGAGTTGCGCATTTCGTGAGAATATGATTCAGTAGTGAGCGCATTCCTTCGACGTAGTCGAACTTTAATGAATGCGCGAATATGTTACTGGAGCGACTTCGTCGCAGGGCTTGTTTGCCTCCCGTATCATGTTCTCACGAAACCCGCAGCCAGTGCGGGTTTCTGAAATATCATTCAAGAAGTCATAACTCTATGCCGTTCTTTTTGCACAGCTCCCTGGCAGACTCAACCGAATCCACTCCTTCTTTGTTCTTGATGGGCGCAAACTCATGCTCCCTTACAACTTCGTAGGGAAGGCAGGAGTCAAGCATATGTATCATATCAAGAACCAGCTGCTCGAACTTACAGCCGTTTGGTGCTTCAGGCTTAACAAGCTCAGCGTTTTCGTCAATGTATGGGATCTTCTTCTCAACGACATGAAGAGGCAGCTCTTTTTTGGCGATCTCAAAGAGGGCCTTTTCGTTAAACATATAATTTAAGATAACGCCGTAGTTGTAAGCGGGATCTCCGTTTGCGTCCTTTGCGTCCATCATCTCCTGCGAAAGCTCATAGTACTCTACAATAGAAGGCTTTCCGTCTTCAAGACACATAACGCCGACTTTCTCATCGGGAGCACTCTTGCGCACTACCTTTGCACCGCAGTCAACACCTGCAGTGAGTGTTGCACCGACAAAGCAGGGGTCAGCGATTCTCTGAAGTACATTGTCTACGGCAAAAATATCTATCCACTCAATACCCTCTTTGAGGATCAGGTCACGAAGACCCGCCTTGAGCATTGAAGAATACCATCCCGCATTGCCGTTGGGTGAAGTGGAGATCCTTGACTTGCCCTCCATGTATACCTTTCCGTCATAGTCTGATGCGGGAGCCATTTCCTGTTTAAAGAAGGTGATCTTGTCCTGTGGATATCCGAAGAAATCATGCTCCTTCAAAAAAGCTATCGTAGCATCATTGTTCTTTTCACTTGTCATAATAAACAGTCTGATATAAGAGCCCTCAGCCTGCTTAACGGTATCCAGCAGGTTCTCAATGATCCTCTGGAAAATATATACCGGCTTTGTCAGTCCGATGTCATACATTCCCTTCGGATTGTCTGAACCAAGTCTTGTGCCCATGCCTCCCGCAAGAAGGCATGCTGCAATCTTTCCCTCCTTAAGAGCCTTTACACCGGCCCTGGTAAACTCGTCCTTTTTTGCCTCAATCTCTGAAACCTGCATTGCAGCGAGCGGAGCAAACTGTCCTCTTCCCTCACTCTTTCCAAGATTAGCGCAATTCTTAAGAACCTCAAAATCCGTCTCATCGATCTGTGTCAGAAGCTCCTGTCTCTGACTGTCAGTAAGTTCATCGTAGTATTTCAGGACATGAAGCTGTCCGTATTTTTCAAGTTTCGCCTTTGCCTCATCAAATGTCATTGTCGTCCCTCCGTATTATTATTCTCCTCATTAAAAGATAATATAACCCTACCGACATTATCTTACAACATATTATTGGAATTTGCGAAAAAGTCCGCTAATAAATTAATGAAAAAAGATGCTGTGAAAAAATGAGTAATCATCCTGTCACAGCACCCTTCTAAAGACCCTGGATTATTCTTCTGAAGTCTCAACTACTTCTGTGTTTTCTTCTGAAGGCACCTCTGTTTCTTCGACAACTTCCGGATTCTCCGGAGTATCTTCTGATCCTTCCACAGCTACATCTTCTGAGCCTTCTGCTACAGTAGCTTCTGCTCCTTCAACAGCTGCAGCTTCTGCCGCGCCTTCAGCTGTCTGGTCAACAACGACCTCCGGGTTCTCTGCCGCAGCTTCAGCAGGTGCGGGAGCCGGTGTTCCGGGTGTCCATCCTGCGGGATCTGTCAGAAGTCCGTTCTGGTCAAAAGTACATGCCACTCCATCGAGTTCTGCCGAAACAGATGCAAGCATTGCTCCGGTATTGGCATCGAAGTATCTCCATCCCTCCGGGAACTGCGCCCAGCCGACAGACATCGCGCCGTCATCCGCAAAGAGATAGTTCGCGCCCTCTACTGCCTGAAGTCCCGTAAGAGCCGCAGGGCTGAAGTAGAATCTCTGTCCCTGGTCATTGGAATACCATCCTGTGACTGCTACGCCGTCTTCTCCGAACAGATATCTTCCGGCCTCTGTATCAACCATTCCGGTCTGCATAACACCATTGCCGTCAAAGCTGTAGAGCTGTTCTCCTATCTGTGTAAGTCCGGTGCGCATCACACACTGCTCATCAAAGAAGTGTACTCCGTCTTCAAGCTGTATCAGACCGCTCTGGCAAATGCCGTCACCATTTGCATAATAGACAGCTCCTCCGACATTCATAAGTCCGCTGCTTCTGACGCCTTCCTCGTTAAAGAGGTACTTGGCGCCCTCTATATCGACAGCACCGGTTCTTGCAAGTCCTCCATTGGCAGCGTCAAGGTAATATGTGCCGCTGTCATCAGAAAACCACCCGGTCTGAATGTATCCGCTCTCATCAGCGTGGTACTTCTGTCCGCCGAGATTGATCCATCCAAACTGTCTGCGGTAGTTGTGGAAGTAGCATACGCGCTCTCCCCAGCTGGAGAATCCCTCCGGTATGATCCTTGAGAAATAGTCAACATACAGGTGATTGACATCGACCCTTGTATTGATTCCGGGCACGCTGCCATTACTGCCCGACTGCCACATTACATAGTCTCCCGGATAGTCGCAGGCGGTGCTGTACTGTGCAACCCACTTGGGAACCGTCACGGAAGGCATCCTTCCAAGGAACCAGTTCTTGCTGGAATAGACCATAGGCTCATAGCCGTTTGCATATATGACGGAGCAGAAAGCATCAACGATCGACTGAAGCTGTTGTGCATTAAGTCCCTTGTGACACGAATCCTCTATGTCTATAGCTATCGGAAAAGAAACTGTGTAAGGCGCTATCCACGCAAGAACCTGATTGGCCTCTGCTGCAGCAGCCTCCGGTGTTGTGGCATACGAATAAATGTAGATACCCGTGCGTACTCCGGCTGCATTGGCGCCGTTAATATTGTTGATAAACTGTTCGTCCAGCCCCTTCTTGGTTGTTCCGACTCTGATCATGGCAAAATTGATACCTGCTGCCTTGACCTGCTCCCAGTTGATTCCTCCCTGATATTTGGAAACATCGATTCCTACCGCAACCTCAGGTCCGACAGCCTGCGAACGGATGCTTGCAGCAGGGCTTAAGATCAGGAGTGCCACTAGACTTACCAGCATTCCTGCACAGAAAAATAAACGCTTAAAACTCTTTACCATACCTCTCCCCTTTTATATTTTACAAATTTCTTAACATTTATTATAAGGGAAAAAGAGGTCACCGGTCAATGTAATTGCATTCGTTATGAAAACATTATTAAGCCGCATAAAATCTACGTTTTATGGTATTATATATTATGATGAAACGCATAAAAAATCATATATTTACCGGTTGTGCCCGGTGAATTTTCAAAGGAGGTTATGGTATGCTGAAAGATTTTAACAAGGCCCGGTTACCGGAAGAAGAAGAGCTTAGATCCAAACTGAAAGAAGAGCGGATGCGTCTTTCAGCTTCCCAGATGAAGATAAAGGAAGCGGGCCTTCCCGTCATGGTTCTGTTCGAGGGCTGGAATGCCGCAGGTAAAGGCGCTGTAATAGGCAAGGTCATCCGAAGTATCGATCCGAGGTTTTTCAAGGTCGCAACCATGGATCGTCAGCCCAGCGATGAGGAAAAGAGATACCCGTTTCTTTACAGGTATATCAGGGAAATACCCGAAGCCGGAAAATTCCGCTTCTTTGATACCTGCTGGATGGAGGAAGTGGTAGACGATGTCCTTGACAAAAAGCTCACCGAAGAGATCTACAAAAAGAGAGTCCACTCGATCAACATCATTGAGCGTCAGCTTAGTGACAACGGGTATCTCGTTGTAAAGTTCTTTTTCCATATATCAAAAAAGGAGCAGAAAAAGAGACTTGAAAACCTTCAGAGCAGCAAGGATACAAGCTGGCGTGTAGACAAGGACGACCTTCTGCAGAACAAGCACTACGACAAATGTCTCGAAGTCTTCGACAGATACCTCGAGGACACCAACCAGTCAAGGACACCCTGGTACATCATAGACGCGACAGATAAAAAGTGGGCTGAGCTGCAGGTTCTGCAGTTCCTCAACCAGGGAATCGATATAGCGCTTGCCAACCGCAAGATGAATGTGCCCATACTTCAGAACACCTTTCCTATGGAAAAAGTGCCAAAGCTCTCCGAGATCTCCCTTGAGGACAAAGCCATGACAGACGCAGAGTATGATGCGCAGCTTGATCTTCTGCAGAAAGAGCTTCGGGGACTCTGCAACAGGGTATACAGGAAAAAGGTCCCCGTCATCATAGCCTATGAGGGATGGGACGCTGCCGGAAAGGGCGGCAATATAAAGAGAATAACAGAGGCTCTCGATCCCAGGGACTACGTTGTCGAACCCATAGCAAGCCCTGAACCGCACGAAAAGTCCAGGCACTACCTCTGGCGTTTCTGGACAAGACTTCCCAAGACAGGCCATTTTACGATCTTTGACCGGACCTGGTACGGCAGGGTCATGGTCGAGAGGCTTGAGGGGTTCTGCAGCGAGAACGACTGGCAAAGAGCCTATAACGAGATCAATGAGTTTGAAAAAGAACTGAAGGACTGGGGCGCAGTCATCATCAAATTCTGGGTACAGATTGACAAGGATACGCAGCTTGAGCGCTTCACCGACAGACAGAACACCCCCGAAAAGCAGTGGAAGATCACCGATGAGGACTGGAGAAACCGCGAGAAATGGGATCTCTACGAAACCGCGATCGATGAGATGATCTCAAAGACCAGCACCTCTTTTGCTCCCTGGCATATTCTTGAATCCGTAGACAAAAAATACGCAAGAATAAAGGCCCTTCGGATCGTCATTGAAGAGATCAAAAAGGCCCTCTGACAGCTGTTGCATCAGTTGACTATATTACGGGACTCACCCCTTTGCCAGTACTCGATATTTTTCTTAACTTCCAGTATACACCTCGTCCTTGCCTGCGTACTGCCCCAGGCAAGGTGAGGTGTTACAAACAGTTTCCCTGAATCCTGTATCCCAAGCAGCGGACTGTTTTTGTCCATTGGCTCGGGACTTAGTACGTCAAGTCCTGCTGCCGCAATCTGTCCGCTTACCAGTGCTTCATAGAGATCTGCCTCTTTGACCACGGCTCCCCTTGCCACATTTATGAGAATCGCGGTCTTCTTCATCTTCTCAAAAGCTCTTTTGTCAAACAGGTCTCTGGTTCTTTCGCTGAGCGGACAGTGAAGGGAAATAACATCTGACCTTAAAAGGAGCTCATCAAAACCCACCTGCTCATAATCCGTGCAGTCACTGTGGCCGGAAGACGCATAAAAGATAACCTTTGCGCCATAGGAAGACGCAATGGACGCAACTCTCTTTCCTATATTTCCCATTCCGACTATTCCATAAGTCTTGCCCTCAAGCTCCTCAAACGGAATATCGAGACAGCAGAAATGTTCCTGATTCGCATAGGCCCCGCTCTTAACAAATTCGTCGTAGTGCCTGAGATTCTCCATCAGATAGAAAAGCATGGCAAAGGTATGCTGGGCAACCGATGCCGTCGAGTAGTTCACAACATTTGCGACCTTGACGCCATGTCTGTCACAGGCAGGTATATTGGCATTGTCAAACCCCGTTGCGAACTCGCATATAAGCTCAAGCTCCGGAGCCTTCTCAAGGAGCTCATCCGTGATCACGCTCTTATTTATCACAAGTATCTTGGCTCCCGTCAGCCGCTCCCCGGCGTTGTCGTCCGTGATATTATCCGGATAGTAGGTCACATCTCCGAGTTCATCAAAAATACTGTAGTCCATATCCGATCCGACGCTGTCGGTATCCGCTATTACAATCCTCATTTTCTCTCCTTAAGGACTCTGCTCATCCCTTCATAGTCCCTTATCTCGTATAGTTCTTTAAGTTTCTCTGCGATGCCTTTGCAGCACTCCGGAAGCTGATAATCCTGCATTTCCTTAAATGTTCCTGAAAGAAGCGCCTCATTTTTCTGCTCTATTCCGCTCTCGAGCGCCTCGTACATGCTGCGCATCATAAGGTCGTCCATATCTTCTCCGCAAAAGCCTGCACTCTCTTTCGGTATTTCTTTATTTTTTTCAAAGATATCAGAAAGCGGCTTTTTGAGCTCTTCAAGCTCTCTTAAAAGCGCCCCGTGATGAGCATCTATAAAATCTGTATCTTTCTCTTTTCCCGCCATCTCAAGCGCTTCGCAGTCTGCGGAAAGCTCCTGTGCTCCTATCAGCCTCGCTGAGCTCTTAAGAGCATGCACCTTGATAGTGTAGTTCTCAAAGTCCTTGTTGTCAAAATAGCTCCTGATCTCCTGTGTCCTGTCTTCTAACGTATTGTAGAATATTTCAAGCACGCTCTTAAAAGACTCTTCCGAGCCGCTGTTTGCAATGCCTGCCGCAGTACTTATTCCGGGAAGGGCGGCATACCACTTGCCACCAGCTTTCTCATCCTCCTCTTCGCTCACCGGCATCTTAAAGATATTATCATATTCTGCGTCCTTATGATATCTGCCGGCATCAGGCCGTTCTTCTGATCGGGTGTCTCTGTACGGCACCAGCATTTTTTCAAGATTATAAGGGTGGTCTCCCTCCTCAAGATAGAGTATTCCGAATGATCCTGTTCCGCAGCTGAGGGCAAGTACCCCTGACGCCTTCTGGAATATTATGTTCTTAAAGGGAACGCGCTTTTTTATCCTCTCACCTATCGCTTTGAGTGTATCGTCGCTTATTCCGGAATAAGTGACGAAAACGACATCGGTATCGGGTCTGTAGCGCCTCTTCAGAGCATAGTCCACATATCTGAAGTAGCATTTAATCCTGTCTCCGATCATAACCCTGTAAAGGGAAAAGGTATCTCTTCTTATTTCAAAAAGAAGCCTCACCCCAATGGAATTTATGATGCTGTACATGCCTCTGCTCACAAGCCCTCTCTTAAGGAGCACCGTGGGATCGTTGGCAATGAAGCTGCAGTGCACCTTTGACCTTAGCCTTCCAAGTTCTCCGATGATATTTCCCGGAGTCATACCCAGTATCGCCATATTGTACGCGATGAGAACAAGAAGTCCCGTTGAACTGGAATTAACCCCTGAATTAAAGACATAGACATTCCCAAAGTTCTTGGATGCCTCCCTTGCGCTTTCATATTCCCTGCTTATCCCGGACGCTATTGTAATATAGATAACCTGATGCGCCTTTTTAAGCTCCGCAGCAAAGAAATGCTCAAACTCCTCCACTGTAGGAGGCTCTGATTCAAATTCCTTCCCCTCTCTTGAATACCTTAGGATCTCATCAGTATCAGCCTCTATCCCGTCATAGTATTCCCTGCCGTCCACATGTATCCTGAATGGCAGGATATCTATCTGAAGCTCTTTAAGCGTGTTCATCGGCAGATCGCACAGGCTGCTCGTTGTTATGAGGACAGGCACTTTCTTATTGTAACCGCCGCCGGTACTAAGCTGCGACTTTTCTGCGCTCTCTTTCTTATCCCTTACCACCTTTGACTCGGGCAGATGCAGAAGAAGGAGTTCCTCAAGCTGCTGTCCCGAGACGGGCTTTAAGAGATAACCATCAAAGCCGCTTGTTCTGTACAGTTCCCTGTTCTCGCTGCCCGCATTGGCCGTCAGCGCGATTATCGGTGCATGATTGTTAAGGCCGCCCACCTGCTTCCTTATCATCCGCATGCACTCGATACCGTCCATCTGCGGCATAAGATGATCCATGAGTATCACATCATAGCGGTTTGTCAGTGTGAGTGTCAGCGCTGCCTCGGCGCTGCTCTCAAGATCGATCCTGATCCCGGTTCCCTCAAGGAGCTTCTTTTCCACTTCCAGGTTAAGCTCATTGTCATCTACTATCAGCACCCTTGCATCAGGAGCCGTAAAACTGGCCTCATACTTCCTGTCATCCCTTATGTTCCCATCGCCCGTAATACTAATATCCCCCACAGCCTTCGGGTTAGAGACCTTCTGCCACAGCTTTACCGTAAACGTGGACCCCTGGGTATACACACTGTTTACATCTATTTCTCCGCCCATGAGGCCGACCAGCTGTTTAACTATTGAAAGTCCAAGCCCGGTCCCTTCTATCTTTCTGTTGACCTCCTCATCTGTCCTCTGGAAAGCATCAAAAAGATATGGAAGCGCCTCCTCGCGTATACCCATCCCGGTATCAGACACAGAAAATACCAGCTGCACGCTGTCCTCTTTTATGTCCTCTTTTTCTATATAAAGAGTCACCGACCCCTCTTTAGTATACTTGACGGCGTTGTTCAGAAGATTCACAAGTATCTGCTTTATCCTGATCTCATCGCCAAAAAGCTCCGTGGGTATAGACGGGTCGATCTGAATACTCAGCTCAATCCCCTTTTCTTCAGCCCGCAGCCAGATCATGTTCACGATCTCGGACAGAAGATCCGCCACCTTGTAGTTTACCGGAATGATATCCATCTTTCCCGCCTCAATCCTGGATACGTCAAGGATGTCATTCACCAGTGACAGCAGCATCTTCCCGGCGCCCTGAATATTACCCGCATCCCTTTTGATCTCTTCAGAGGCATCCTCCTGGCGCAGTATTATCTCATTGAGTCCCAGGATTGAGTTTATCGGAGTTCTTATCTCATGGCTCATGCTGGAAAAGAATCTGTTCTGTGATTTATTGAGTTCCTCAAACTTTTTGGTCTCTTCTCTTGCCCTTTTGTTTTCCTCCCTGAAGAGCCACTCGACAAACCACACCATCATGCAGCAGACTATTCCGATCAGGATCACCGATATCATTGTATCTATGTTGTATTTCTCAACATCTTCGGCGCTTATTTCCCCGGGCTGCAGATATTTATCCGTGTACAGGATTATGGTTTCGCACGTAAGTACCGCAAGCATGATCGGCTTCCATTTTCCGCTCAGCACAAGTCCGGTATAAAGATAGGTAAATATTATCCAGACAATGGCTCCGCCATGTACCCCTCCGCCAAAGTAAAACAGCGTAGGGATAATGAAAAGAACCAGCCCTATAACTATCATTCTCACAGCAACATATACTCTGTTTTTTGTGACACTGACAATTGTAATCACCGGCACAACGGTGACCGTGACAGCCAGGATGACGATCTCAACTATATTTTCACCGATTATGATATCTCCTATCAGCGCGAGAATAACACCCAGGTCTGTAACAAGGGTAAGAAGAATAAACACCCTCTCTTTAAAGCTCCTTGAAGGGTCCCTAAGCATTTGGACCGTGCGCTCATACAGCCTTCGAATCACGTTGTACCTCTCTTTCGGTCATCCATTACATCTTTCATAACCCGGTTCATGACCCTCTCAAAATCGCTTATAGTGATCGGTTTTGATATGAATCCGTCGAACCCTTTACTAAGGAACATCTCCTTAGCGCCGCTGACTGCGTTCGCAGTAAGCGCAATTATCTTGACCGGTCTGTTTTCCTGCTCGGATACAGCCCTGATCCTCTTCATTGTCTCAACGCCATCCATCTCAGGCATCATGTGATCCATGAAGATAACATCGTAGTCATTTTCCCTGAATCTCTCCACTGCCTCTTTTCCGCTCTCCACAGTATCCGTATACATCCGGTATTCCTTAAAGAGGCCCTTTGCAACAACAAGGTTCATAGGCTCATCATCGCATACAAGTGCCCTGATCCCTGCAAGTGCCTGCGTCTCATTATCACCGGCGTTGTCCTTATCCTCATCTGCGGCGACTTCGTTTATAAGATTGACTATCTGCATGCCGTAGATCGGTTTTGAGAGGAATATTACATTTCCCCTGATCTGGCGCGCAAGCTCATCCGGCGCAGAAACAGCTACACAGACGCCGCTTTCCGAAATAGACTCGATATAATTCCTGTCAGCATAATACTCCTCCGCTCCCATAAAAACGTGCGTCATGTCGCCCCTTGCAAGCAGTTTTTCAAGCTCGGGCAGTCCCTGGGCGATATACAGATTAACCCTCAGTCCACGGGAAAGAGTCCTTGCCATGTCCCTGTAGAACTCGCCAAGAGCGGGGACTTTGTACTTGTCCGGCTGAATGTAAAATACAGCATTTATAAATCTGTCTGTTCTTGCGCTCATGCAAGGAGATTTATCAACAACTTCCTGAAACACGCTGACCCTGACCGTAGTTCCTCTTCCCGGTTCACTCTCTATCTTGACAAAGCCGTTCATGCTGCGCACCAGTCCGTACACTATGGACAGCCCCAGTCCTATTCCGCCGGTTCTGCGGTCTCTCTTTCGATCTGCCTGATATATGCCGTTTGATACACCCTCAATGTCCTTTTGTGTCATTCCGATGCCGGTATCGGACACCTCTAAAATGAGGTTTATGCCATAGTCCTTTTTCAGGGCAGAAATCCTTATCCTCGCTCCTCCCTGCCTTGTAAACTTAAACGCATTGTTCATGAGATGTTCCATGATCTTATAAATCTTTTTGGGATCGCCTTTAAGAGCAGCCGGTACGGTCGGATCAAGATCCACGATGTACTCAAGTCCGGTCCTTTCGCTAACCGGTCTGTAAGCTGCGAGCAGATCCGTCAAAAGAGATGTGATCATATATTTCTCATTCTCGATAACCACATTTTTTCTCTGTATTTCACTGTAGTCCTGAATGTCTTCAATCTGATGGGCGAGCCTGTGCCCCGCATCAGATATGGATGCTATATCCTCTCTGCTTTCTTTTCTCAGTATGAGACCGGAAAGACCGTTTATGACATTTACCGGTGTTCTGAGCTCATGTGAAATGTTGACAAGAAAGTCCTCCATGTCATGGTCATATTGCTTTTTCTCATCTTCCCTTGCCTTTAGCCGGTCATCTTCCAACAGTCCCCTGTCCGCAACTGTTTTAAGAACCGAGTAAATACATATCTCTCCAATGATATGAAGCAGTATCCTGGATATTGTCAGAGTATCAAAATGAATCGTTCCAAGGCTTAGCGCCATTATGATCTGAACTGCCATTGTCAGAAAGAACTCTATCATTATCAGGCGCAGGTACATAATGCGTTTTATCAGAGTGGCTGTGCTCATGAGCAGCGCTGAGATCACTATGACGTCAAAAAAACTGGTCCAGTGTACTCCATGATAAAAAGAGACCAGCATGGAAAAGATCATATAATAGTTCTCTCTTCCTCTCTCTGATCCATACTGTGAAATATGCATCCACCAGGCAACGACAACACCTACCCCGATAAGCGGAGGTACCCAGAACTCCCAGCCCTGGGTCAGGCTCTCTGCGATTGCTCCTATGCAGGCCACCGTTATAACCAGTACCACAATATTATGAGTTTTAATACTTTCCTGATTGCTGTCTCCCAAATCAAGCTCCCTCTAGCCTTTATGCGTATCACCGGCATGCTCACGCACGTATCTTCTGACATTCTTAAGGTCAGTAGTTCCATTGGCGCAGTATACTGCCCCGAGTACGGTAGTATAGTCTTTGTCCGCAAGACTTCTCCTTACTCTCTCTACGTCATTTTCAAAAAAAGTCTCGTCGCTTTCAAAGCCAAATGCCACAAATTCTTCTCCCGACGGTCTGTAGACATTTTCTTTTCCGAAGGTATCCATGAGTATCCTGCCAACAGATGACACAATCTCATCACCGGCGTCATGCCCCATGGTATCGTTTATCTCCCTTAGCCTTGGCACCTCACACAGAACATACCCAAAGGCCTGTGACATATCCAGCTTTCCTTCTGTAAAGTCCTTGAGGGCACTGCGATTTCCGGCTCCGGATGTGGGGTCATGATAGGTGTAGAACAGTATCCTCTCCTGCTCATTTCTCTGGTTGATAAACTGGGCAAAGAAATATGAGATGATACCCATTATCTCTTTAATATTCCGGAAATTTTCGGGCGGAAAGTCACTGATAAGAAGGATCCCTATGAGCCTTTCTTCCAGCATCATGGGGCCTGCCACCATTCTTGCCGTACCGCTCTTTACAAGCCTGTCATACAGGTTGGGATATGAAGTTTTTATTTCCTCCTTATCGCTTACCTCGATATAGAGATTGTCGGAGCGCATATTCTCGTATATCTTGTCCAGAAATCCCTTATAAGGCACAGTCGTGATCTCTTTGGGCAGCTGATCGTATCCCTCCATAAACCATTCGTAGGTGCTGCCAAAGTTGCCATCAGGCATCTGTTCAAAGATTATTGTTCTTCTGGCTCCCAGCTCTTCTCCCATGTATTCAAGCAGCAGCCTTATGCTCTCCTGCGGCTTTTTAGAGGCGACGGCAAACTGGAGCGACCTGTTCACAAACCTGTCTCTGTCAACGGCAGCCTGATCCCTCATCCACCAGTTTATGAAACGTATCAGCACAATTATCATAAAAAGAAGCATCCCAAGCCTGATAAAGGTTCCGACTGCCAGAATCCCCACCCTGTATCTGTAGTTGCAATACTCTAAAATGCAGCATACAAATACCAGCAGCAGGCCCAGATAGATGCCCTTTTGTTCAATGGGAAGACCGTTCTTTTTGCAGAAGAAATAATCATCGGAGAGCATGAGTGCAAGGATTATAAAAAGCGAATCAGCCATCAGGATCTCAAATGCAGTATATGTCCTTGAGGTGTCAATCCCCATGGCGATGCGCATCAGGACCATAATGATTTCCATGGCGATGGTGATGTAGAAGGCAATGTAATTGTATATCTTTCTCTTTTGCCTGGTTGTTGAATTAAAGAATCTCACAAAGGGATAGAGCACGAGAATTATTGTCATGCGGTTAAGCACATGCCACACATAGAGCCTGCCGGTAAGAAGCTGCATTATGCCGGTGTTTGTAAGGAGCCATGTTCCTATAAGAACGGAGCCGACACCAAGGTCCAGAATATCGAGTGGAAGGCTCTGTTTATCAGACACTCCTGCCCATACAAGAACAAGGAGTCCTCCAAAGAACATGATCATAAGTGTCAGGACAAAAGAAACCTGACTTACATCCATTTTAAGGTGCAGATAATCGGAAAACGGACACAGGTACACATCACGTACACCTGCACCGGAAACCTGACCGCTCACTTCGCTGAGCTTTAAAACCACTTTTTTTCCGGCCATATCTTCAGACAGGCCAACCTCATGATAAGCTCTGCCGTACCCCATTCCGGTCAGATTTTTAAGAGTATCAAAGCGGTAGAGCGTATTGTCGCCTATGTTTACCTGCAGATTGCAATCCTCGGATTCAAAGCACAAAGAATCCCTTCCTGTAACAGAAGACGGAATCTCCTTTTCAAGCAGGACGTGACCAGAAAAGTCTTCAAGAACTATATCGTTAATATTGCAGATCTTGCCGGAAGTATCCTGCCAGCCCTCAGAGAATTCCCTTATTTCAGACCTGTAGTCCCGACTTAGAAAGTCCGTAAACAAAAGAGCATAAAAACCGATAAGTATTACTATGGCGGCATAGATCAGGTTATAGATGATAAAAGGGTTAAAGGATTTTCCTTCATCGTTCATAGGCACTCCTGTCAGGACATAGCCTCAAGCCGGGTTGATGAATGCTTACAGATAGCTCATATTACCATTCTATCATGCAGGAGTTTACTAAAAAACATTTCCGGAACACTTAATATAAATTTAATGGCACGCCAAGGTCTCCCCGGGCGTGCCACTTATTATCTTATTAGATTATTAGCAGAAAGGATTCTCAGTCGGATATGGAAGAGATGCAGGCTGGTTGTAGCCGATCGTCTCTGCTCCGAGATACTTGAATACCTCGTACAGGCTCTTTCCGAAGTGTCCGAATGCAACTGCTCCGTGATGAG